>NZ_JBZXJM010000015.1:0-51593 GCF_058725725.1 Buchananella sp. 103232
ATCTTGGCGTCTCTTCTTGCTTCGTTCAGTTGTCGACCCGATATTCACCAGCGCCTGGCATGCCCCGTGACAACGAGTCTCTTGGGACCCATAGACGTTTTTCGTGCGCCGCTTCACTGGTCATGTGCGGGCCGGGTCCCGGCGCCTGGGACCGGGCGCTGGCGGAGTTGTGCTCGCAACACGGCAGCCTGGAGGTGGTGCGGGTGCGCCGCCCACGGTGGGGGAGCGCCAGGGGTGGGCAGCTCGGGGCCAGGCGGGTGGCGGGCGCGCTAGCGCAGTGGGTGGCAGAAGTGGGCGCAAGGATCCCCGGGGATGTGAGCGCGGCCGACACCGCAACTGCCAGCTGCGCAGGTCCGCCGTTTCGATTCCTCCCGGTTCGCTCGGAGTCGCTTGCCCCCGCCACGCCAACAGGGGAGAGCCAAAGCGTCCCTGCCGATTTCGCCGTTTCGTGGCTGCCGGGCGGGGCGGTCCGTCCCGCGCGCCGCGAGCGGCACCAGGCAAGGAGGGCGGCGTGAGCCTGCTCCGGGACCTGGCCAGTGGGGTGCCGCTGCTGGAAGCGGTGGGGAGGAAGGAGGGCGCGGGCAGGGACGTCGGGCACTTGAAGGCGGTGGCGAAGGCCACCAGCGCCCGCATCTTCGGCGCCGGGGAGGTACTCCAGCCGTGGCTGGAGCAGGACTCGGTCACCGACGTGCTGGTCACCGGCGGGCAGGTGTGGGTGGATCGCGGCGCCGGCCTGGAAAGGACGGGGCAGCGCATGAGCGTCGAGGAGGTGGGCGCCCTGGCGCGGCGCCTGGCGGCCCAGTGCGGCAAGCGCCTGGACCAGGCCGCACCGATCGTGGACGCCACCCTGCCGGGCGGCACCCGCCTCCACGCCGTGCTGCCGCCGCTCTCCACGGACGGGCCGCTGCTCTCCCTGCGCGTGCACCGCCAGCGGCGGATGGAGCTGGGGGACCTGGTCAGCGCGGGCGCACTAACGCCGGGCGTGGCCGGGGTGCTGGCGGCGCTGGTGGAGCGCCGGGCCACCACCTTCATCTGCGGTGCCACCGGCTGCGGCAAGACCACGCTGCTGGGCGCGCTACTGACCCTGGTGCCACCCAACCAGCGCATCGTCTGCCTGGAGGAGACCAGCGAGCTGCGGCCCAACCACCCGCACGTCGTCCACTTGCAGGAACGGGAGGCGAACGTGGAGGGCAGCGGGCGGGTGACGCTCAGCGACCTCACCCGCGCCGCAATGCGGATGCGCCCAGACCGCCTGGTGCTGGGAGAGTGCCGTGGCCCGGAGGTGCGTGACGTGCTCACCGCCCTGAACACAGGCCACAGCGGCGGATTTGCCACCCTCCACGCCAACAGGGCCGCCGACGTGCCCGCCCGCCTGATCGCGCTTGGCGCCCTCGCGGCGCTCAGCCCGCAGGCCGTGGAGGTCCAGTTCGCCGCCGCAGTGCAGGCGGTGGTGGCGTTAAGGCGCCTGGAGTGCGGGCGGCGCATCGTGAGCGAGGTGGCGGTGGTCCAGCGCGCCGCAGCCGGGGTGGAGTGCGCGCCCGCGCTCGCGGTGCGGGCAGGGGACGAAGAGGCGGGGTTGCTGGTGAGCGCGGGCCCGGGGCTGGACGGTCTGGTGGAGCTGGTCGGGAGGCAGGTGGTGCTGGCGGCGCTGGGCCGAGCGGCGGACGGCGCGGCCCTGGCCCGCAGCGCGAAGTGAGCGGGGGCAGGCAGTGAGCGAGAGCGCAAGTCTCATCCTGGTGATGGCGCTGCTGGTGGCGGCGGTGGCGGGGCTGGTGCCCGCCCTGCCGGCCCACTGGCGCCACCTGGACCGTGCCGGCAAGGAGCTGGAGCGCGCCCGCCGCGAACGGCGAAAGAGCAGGAGGGCGGGGGAGGGTGGCGTCGGCGGTAGTGGGGATGAAGACGCCAGCGGCGCCGGTGGCACCGGGGACACGCGGGGCGGAGCGTCCCCCACCCCGGCGCGGTGGTGGCGAAGCCGCCAGGCGCGGCGGCCGGCCCTGGCCGAGCAGTCCGGCGCCAGGGATGTCGGCATGCTCGCCCTGGAAGTGGCGGCCCTGGTGCGCAGCGGATTGGAACTGGAGGCCGCCTGGACCGCCGGACTGGAACGAAACTGGGACAAGCTCCCGGCGGAGCCGAGCCAGGATGGGCGGCTGCCGGCGGCGCTTGCCACGGCGATCAGGCGCGCAAGACTTCCGCCACCCTGGTGGGAGGCGTGGGCGGGACGTCGGCGGGCAGAACAGGCCAGTGGGGCAACGGCGCTGTCCTCAATGGGCGTGGCGTGCGGGGCGTCGGCCGAACTGGGCGCACCGCTGGCGCCGGTGCTGGAGGCGGTGGCGCAGGGGGTGGCCCGGGCCGGGGAGGTGGCGCAGGAGCGGCGCGTGCAGTTGGCCGCGCCGCTTGCCACCGCGCGTGTCCTGCGTGTCCTGCCCCTGGGCGGACTCCTGCTGGGAGGGCTGCTGGGCGTCGACCCCCTGGGCGTGCTGTTGGACTCCCCGCTCGGGGTGGCCTGCCTTGCCGTTGGCTTGGCAGCGATGCTGGTCGGAAACGTGTGGCTCTCCCGGCTCGTGAGGGCCGCAGAGGAACAGGGCGCCAGGGTAGACCCGGCGGTGCTGGTGGACGTGTGCGGGGCCTGCATGCGGGCGGGCAGCGCGGTGCCGACGGTGCTGCAGGCAATCGGGGCCGCGCTCACCGAGGTAGTGGGGGAGGCGTCGGAAGGGCAGGACGCCACCATGGCGCGGGAGCTCCAACAGTGCGGGCGGATGCTGCTGCTCGGAGCGTCCTGGGAGCTGGCGTGGGAACGCGTGGAGCCCCAGCTGCTGCCGCTCAACCGGGCCCTGCGAGCCGCCTGGGAGGACGGGGCGGCGCCAGAGGGGATGCTGGCGCACGCCGCCGCACTGCTGCGGGCCAGGCAGGTGCGCAGGGCACGAGTGGCCGCCGCCGAGCTCGGCACCAAGCTGATCGCGCCCGTGTCCGTATGCATGCTGCCGGCGTTCATCTCGCTGGGGATCGTGCCGGTGGTGCTGGGCGGGGCGCTTGGCCTGTTGGCCTCCTGAGCAGCGCTCGCAGGCAATCCTTGCTGCGCAGCAGGACCTGGATCGGTCCCGCCAACCCTCGCCGATTCGAACGGCCCTCGCGCGCAGGATGGCGTTGCTGCGCAGAGCAACCAGCCGATCGCGGGCGGGCGGGCCGATTATGATCGATTCATGCGCACCCGACAACTCCCGGCCCGTTGGCTGCGCGCGGACCTTCTATTCGCCGCCCTGCTCATGCTGATCGGGTGGGTGATGATCTTCCTCTCCCACGCTGCCGAGCTAACCGTCTACAAGACACCCCTGTGGCAGCAAATGATCGGCTCTGCCGCAGTGACTCTTCCCCTGGTGTGGCGACGCCCGTTCCCACTGGCAGTCGGCCTAACGCAGGCGGTGGCGTACGTCGTCGCCTCGCTCCTGACCGGCATGGACGTCTACGCGACCCAGGTGGCGCTGTTCCTTGGGTTCTACTCCATGGGCGCGTGGAGCGCTCAACGCGGGCGCGCCCTCTTGGCGCGGTTGATCGTCGTGAAGCTGATGGCCCTAGCGCTGCTCCTGGCCATGTTCAAAGTGTTCGACGCCACCGGCGCCCAGGCAGTCTCCGCGCGGGTGTTCCTGGCGGGCCTCGCCATCAATGCGATCATTAACGTCGCCTTCTTCACGGGCGCGTGGATCTTCGGTGATCGCGCGTACGAGCAGGCGCTGGAACGCAACGAGCTAGTGGCGGCGCAAGCCCGCATCGTCGCACTGCAGACCGAGTTGGTGGCGTCCGCCGTCGAGGAGGAGCGTCTGCGGATTGCGCGCGAGCTGCACGACGTAGTAGCGCACCACGTCACGGCGATGTCCGTGCAGTCGGCGGCCGCCCGCCGGATCCTGCACCGAGATCCGGAGGGAGCCGCCGCTGCCCTCAAGGGAGTCGAGGCGAGCGCCCGGCTCGCCGTCCAGGACCTGCGCACCATGGTCCTGACGCTTCGTGACTCCGACGAGCCCACCGACCACCTCCCCACGCTCGCTGACGTGCCCGTGCTTGTCGAACAGGCCCGGGCCGGTGGGCAGAACGTGGACTACGTGATCGTCGACGAACCCCACGACCTGTCGCCCGCAGCGGAGCTCACGCTGTACCGAGTCGCGCAGGAGGACCTCACCAACGCCGCCAAGCACGCAGGCCAGGGTGCCAAGGTCTCGCTGAGGCTCCGCAACCGGCCGGGCGCGGTCGAGTTCGAGGTCTCCGACGACGGGCGCGGCCTGAGCGCGGCATCCACCGGAAGCGGAACCGGCCTGCAGGGCATGCGCGAGCGGGTGCAGGCCGTCGGCGGCACCGTGGAGGCGGGCCCCAAACCCCGCGGCGGCTACCGGGTCCGCGTCGAGCTTCCCACGGTGGTGCGCCCGTGATCCGGGTACTGCTGGTCGACGACCAGGCGCTAATCCGCGCCGGCTTTGCCACCATCCTCGGCACTGAGCCGGACATAGAGGTGGTCGGTCAGGCGGCCGACGGCGAAGAGGGCGTTCGCCTAGCGCTCGAGCTCGCCCCCGACGTCGTCTGCATGGACGTCCGGATGCCCGTTCTTGACGGAATCGAGGCGACGAAGCGCCTACAGCAGGCGGGGTCGCGGGCGGCGGTGCTGATCCTTACGACGTTCGACCGTGACGACTTCCTGTTCGAGACGCTGCAGGCCGGCGCAGCGGGATTCATCCTGAAGACTGCGGAAGCAGAGCAGCTCGTCGAGGCAGTGCGAGCGCTGGGGCGCGGTGACGGGCTGCTCTCCCCGGAGGTCACCCGCAGGGTCATCGCGCGGTTCGCGGCGACACCTACCCCGCTGGCGCCGGACAGGACCGATGACCGGCTCACCGCGCGCGAGCACGACACGCTCCTGCTCGTGGCGCGCGGGCTCACCAACGCGGAGATCGCGCAAGAAATGTTCGTCAGCCCCGAGACGGTCAAGACGCACGTGTCCAACATCCTCATGAAACTCGGTCTGCGTGACCGTATCGCCGCCGCGATATGGGCCCACGAGCAAGGCCTGGTCACGCGGTGAGAACGGCCTCCCCCGACCGGGGGAGGCCAAGAAATCCCTCTCATGCGGGACGCGCGCCGGTGCCGGCAGGAAATAGCGTGAAGACATGATCAGCGTACGAAATGTCCACCGCTACTTCGGTGACAAGCACGTCCTTGACAACGTCACCTTCGACATCAAACCCGGCCTGATGACCGGCTTCGTCGGCGGCAACGGCGCGGGCAAGACCACCACCATGCGCATCATTCTGGGTGTCCTTGCGGCCCAGCAAGGGGAGGTGCTTGTAGACGGCAAGCCGATCTCGCCAGGGTTCCGCTCCAGCATCGGCTACATGCCCGAAGAGCGTGGCCTCTACCCGAAGATGAAGATCATCGACCAGCTCGTCTACCTCGGCCAGTTGCACGGCCAATCTGCCGCCGCCGCAAAGCGTCGCGGCCTGGAGCTGCTCGAGCGGCTTAACCTCAACGGCAAACCGACCGACACGCTCGAGTCCTTGTCGCTCGGCAACCAGCAGCGCGCGCAGATCGCTGCCGCGCTTGTACACGATCCCGTAGCGCTCATCCTCGACGAGCCGTTCTCCGGGCTAGACCCGGCGGCCGTGGACGCCACCCTCGAGGTGTTGCGCGACGTCGCCGCCACCGGTGCACCCGTGCTGTTCTCGTCCCACCAGCTCGACGTCGTCGAGCGCCTCTGCGACGAGCTCGTCATCATCGCCCACGGGCGGATCCGCGCCGCCGGCACCCGCGCCGACATCCTTGCCGCTGACGTCCGCAACGAGTGGGAGCTCCAGATTGCGGGCGACACCGGCTGGGTGCGAGACAGGGGCGTCAAGGTGCTCGAGTTCGACGGCGGCTACGTGAAGTTTCAGGCCGACGAGGCTGCCGCGCAGCGCGTACTCGTCGACGCGGCAGGACGCGGGCACGTCGAACAGTTTGGGCGCGTGCGCCGTAACCTCCACGAGATATACAAGGAGCTGGCCCAGTGACCACCATGCAGACCCCTACGTATGCCCCCATGCAGACCCCTACGCTCACTCCGAGCCCAACGTTCTGGACCACGGTCGGCATCGTCGCAAAGCGCGAGATCGTGCAGCGATTCCTGTCGAAGTCGTTCATCATCTCAACCGTCGTCTCGCTTGTGTTGTTGCTCTTTGCCATCGTCGGACTCCCCCGACTGAGCGAGCTACTAAGCGGTGGCGACACCACCGTCGCCGCTACGGCGGAGGTGGCAGCCAAGCACCAAGAGCTTCCAGGTGTCGTGTTCCAGGAGGTAGCCGACGAGGCCGCCGCCCGCGAGGCCGTGCAGAGCGAGGTCGTTGACGCCGCCATCGTCGCCGACGCTGCCTCCCCCACCGGTTTCAAAGTGCTCGGCTTCCGCAATGCACCGGATGGTCTGGTCAGCGAACTATCGGAGAGACCGGAGGTGGAGATCCTTGACCCGAACGCCCCCAACCCGATGATCGCCTACTTCATTGCGATCGGCTTCGGCGCACTGTGGATGATGTCCGGCATCACGTTCGGGATGAGCATCGGCAACTCGGTCGTGGAAGAGAAACAGACACGCATCGTCGAAATCCTGCTGGCCTCGGTGTCGTCCCGGGCACTGCTTACCGGCAAGATCGTTGGCAACTCCGCTGCGGCGATGGTGCAGATCCTGCTCATCGTCGCCGTCGTCCTCGGTGGCACCGCCATCAATGGCAGCGCGGTTCCGGTGGCCGATCTGACGGTGCCACTGGCTTGGTTTGTGGTCCTGTTCCTGATCGGATTCGTGATGGTGGCCGCCCTCTATGCGGCGGCGGCTGCGCTCGTCTCACGCGCGGAAGACCTCGCGAACGTGCAACAGCCAATCATGTGGATGGTCATGATCCCCTACTTCTTGGTGGTCTTCCTTTCCGACAACCCGCTCGCGCTCGCGATCATGAGTTACGTGCCCTTCTCGGCGCCGGTGTCAGTGCCGATGCGTCTGTTCCTGGGCCAGACGGCCATGTGGGAGCCGGTCATCTCGGTGGTCCTGCTGGCAGTCACGACCGCGCTGATCATCTTGGTCGCGGCCAAGATCTACGACAACGGTTTGCTGCGTACCGGTAAGCCGCTGAAGTGGAAGGAAGCGCTGAAGAGCGACGCCTGAGGCGTCTTCGGCACACTGCGGTCGGTGCGCTATCCCGCCAATGGGGTGGCGCACCGACCGCAGTCCCCGCCTCCGCTCCCCGGGGCCAGGGGCGCGCGCGAAAGCGACTGGCACACCCCTGCCTCGCAAATGTTGCAACGGGGTACATGTGACCGCTTGGTGCCATGGCACCGGTCGGTCGCATGTACTCCGACCGCACGCTTGTGCGCTCGGGGGCACCGCACCACCACGCACCACCCACCACAGCCCCCACCTTCAGCTGCGAAGAGCCGGTTATCCAGAGGGCGCTTCGGGCTGGGGATAACCGAGAATCGGCACCCTGCGCACCCGCCCTGTTTCTGCGCCGTCCCGCCTGGGATTTTGGTTTTTGCGCGAACACCCGCGCACGAACCGAAAGGAGTTGGCGATGAAGCACATCGAGAAGTGGCGCAAGCGGCTGGAGGCGGAGGACGGGATGGCGACCGCTGAGTACGCCGTCGTGACGCTCGCGGCTGCGGCCTTTGGCGGCCTGCTGCTGGCGTTGGCCCGGTCCGGCGAGCTGCGCGATGCCCTGCTGGGCATCCTGCGTTCGGCGCTGAGCATCGGATAACGCGGTGAGATGGCCAGGCAGGGCGAAGCCGGAGCGCGGCTCGGTGACTGTCGAGTTCGCGCTGGGGTTCCTGGCGCTGGCGGCCGTGGTGGTCCTGGTTCTGTCCTCGTTCACCCTGGCGGCGGCCAAGCTCAGGGTGGCCGAGGCGACCAGAACGGCGGCGCGCTTAGCCTCGCTGGACGTGAGCAGCCAAGAGGTAACGCAGGCGGCTCGGCGCATCGCCCCTCAGGTCAGCGTGTCCGTGTCGGTCCAGGGGGAGTGGGTGCTGGTGAGCGTGTCAGCCCCCGCTCCCCATCCCGCCCGTTGGTTTGTCCTGGAGCTCAGCTCGCAGGTCTGGGCGCTGAGGGAGGCGGCGCTACGCCCGCTCTAGTGGGGGTGGTGGCGTTGCTGTTGGCGGCGTGGCTGGCCCTGACCGCGTTCGCTGCGGCGGGTGCCGCTAGAGCCCAGGCGGCCGGCGCGGCTGACATGGCTGCGCTGGCCGCCGCCACCGCCCTGAGCAGTGGAAATGGCGCGCCCTGCACCCTGGCGGTCCAGGTGGCGGCCCGCAACGGCGCCGCCCTGACCTCCTGCCAGATATTGGGGGACGACGTTGCCGTGGTGGTCACCGTGCCGGTGCCGCCGCCCGGCGGGCTGGTGCTGGGGGCGGTGAGCGAGCAGGCCAGGGCCGGCCCGGCCGTGCCCTAAGAAATGTTGGTGGGCTGCGCTCTAATGGCTCCAGGCCGAACGCCGCCTGCGGCTGGCCGCTGCCGTCCGGTGTGGCAGCGGCGGCCGTGGGCGGCTCGGGGGCCGTGGGCGGTAGTGGTGGCCCGTGGCGGCGGCTCGCGGGCGCAAGCCGATAGTAGTTAGGGTGGGAAGGTGCGAAGCGTCGAGTTATTTGCAGGTGGGGGCGGTTTGGCGCTCGGCACCCACCTGGCGGGTTTCAGCACAGAGGTGGTTGCGGAGTGGAATCGCTGGGCATGCGACACCATTCGGGAGAACCAGAGCAATGGTCACCCGCTGGTGGCGGGCGCCCAGGTGATCGAGGGGGATGTGCGGGACATCGACTGGTCCGGCCTTGCAGAGGGCGTGGACCTGGTCTCTGGTGGGCCGCCCTGCCAGCCCTTCAGCGCGGGCGGCCGGGGCCGGGCAGCGGACGACGAGCGTGACATGTTCCCGGCCACAGCCGAAGTTATACGGCGGCTGCGCCCCAGGGCTTTCATTGTGGAGAACGTGCGGGGCCTGATGCGTCCGGCCTTCGCCGACTACTTCTCCTATGTTCAACTGCGCCTGACCCACCCCGAACTGGTGGCGCACCCGAACGAGAGTTGGGGCGACCATTACGCGAGGTTGCAGGCAGAACACACGAGCGTCAGCTCCGATCTCCAGTACAACCTCCTGCCCACTCTGGTCAATGCGGCAGATTATGGTGTGCCGCAGCAGCGTTGGCGCGTGTTCCTAGTGGGGTTCCGGGCGGATATTGACGCAGAGTGGTCCTTCCCGCAGCCGACCCATTCGGCCGGTGCACTGCGGCGGGTCCAGGAGAGCGGCGACTACTGGGAAATGCACCAGGTGGCGGAGAAGTCGCGGAAAATTGTCCGCGCTCGGTACACGGATGCGGACCTGGAGATGATGCCCTGGCGGACGGTGCGAGACGCCATATCCGATCTGCCCAGGCCAGGACGAAAGGGCGCGCTCAACCACATCATTCAACCGGGAGCTCGCGCGTACCCAGGCCACACAGGGTCCTACATCGACGCACCTGCGAAGGCGTTGAAGGCGGGAGTGCACGGTGTGCCCGGTGGCGAGAACATGCTGCGGCGGCCGGATGGTTCGGTTCGCTACTTCACTGTGCGTGAGGCGGCTCGGCTGCAGACCTTCCCGGATACGTACGCGTTGCACGGACCCTGGAGCGAGGCAATGCGGCAACTAGGAAACGCGGTACCGGTGAAGCTGGCTGAGACCGTGGCGCTGTCGGTGCGCGAGCACTTGGAGCTGGCAGAGACTAGAGAACGCGCGAAGAAGACAGGCCCCACAGAGCGCCATTTGCGGGCGGTGTCATGACGTACGAACCCTTCAATCCCCTGGCGATGGACTCCCTGGCGGAGTCGGTTGTTCGCCGACTCATGCAGAGTGCCCCAGTTCCGCTACAGGGGATTGCGCGCTTCCAGGGCGCTGGAGTGTACGCGATCTACTACACGGGAGATTTCCCCGCGTACGAGATCGTTGCGAGGCAGAACGTAGAGGGGAAGTGGGATTTGCCGATCTACGTTGGTAAGGCAGTGCCAAAGGGCGGCCGGCAAGGGCTGGAGCTAGGGCAGGACCCGAACAGTGCGGCACTGTGGGGCCGCTTGCGCGAGCACGCCAAGAGCATTGAAGCCGCCCGGAATCTGAACATCGAGGATTTCTACGTGCGGTGGATCGTGGTGGAAGACATCTGGATCCCCCTGGGAGAGTCCACGCTTATCCGCAGTACGCGCCCGGTGTGGAACGCCGTGGTGGATGGGTTTGGCAACCACGACCCTGGCAAGGGGCGCCATCGGGGCAAAGCCCCGCAATGGGACACGCTCCACCCCGGACGGCCGTGGGCCGAAAAGCTGACTCAGCGCGATTCCGGTGAGGCTGCCCTGATCGAGAGGGGCGCCATTCAGTACCTGCGCGAGCGGCACAACTGAAGCCTGTGTGCCTCGGGCTGGCTCCGCAAATCCTGGTTCGGGCCGGGGAAAGACCGTGATGCGGCCAAACGGGTGCCTAGCTGGCCTTCAGCAGGGCGCGCAGCACCCGCACGGCTCCTGCCTTTGAGAGCGGTTCGTTGCCGTTGCCGCACTTGGGGGACTGGATGCACAGAGGGCAGCCCGCCTGGCACGGACAGTTCTCGATCAGCTCCAAGGTTGTCTGCACCCACCTGTGTCGGTGCAGGTAGCCGTGGCGAGAAAAGCCGGCGCCGCCGTCTAGGGCGTCGTGCACAAAGACCGTGGCGCACTGCGTGGTCGGGTGCAGGCGGGCGGACAGTCCGCCCAGGTCCCACCGGTCGCAGTTGGCTAGCAGCGGCAGCATGGCGATCTGGGCGTGCTCTGCGGCGTGCAACGCCCCGGGCAGCTCCTCCCAGGTGAGGCCCGCTGCCTCCCAGACGGGCTGGGGCATGGTCCACCACACCGCCTGGGTGAACAGGGTGCGCACCGGCATGTCCAGGGCGTGGTGGGACAACACCATGCCCTCTGCGGTGCTGAGCCGGTCGTAGCCGGTGACCTGGCCGGTCACCTCCACCATGCCTAGCGACCACTCGCACTGCGTAGCCGACGCGACCGCGTCGACGAAGTGCGGGGGATGCTCCCCGGCGGCGGGGGAGATGGCGGTCTGGCCGCCAAGGCCGGGGGCGGAAACAAGCCCGGCCCGCTGGGCCGGCTCCTGCACCTCGAGCGGTAGGACGGTGGAGGTGGACGATGCGCGGGTGCGGTAGCCCGGCTCACGCCTGGCCTTGACCACCACCGTGTCATCGCGCAGCTCCAGCACGCCGTAGAGGCGGCCCTGGTGGACGTAGAGCGCGCCGGGGTGAACGGTGGAATCCGCGCGCGCCCCGCCCTCGATCAGCGCGATCACCGCGCCGGTGTCCGCGTCCACCACGTGCAACTGATCCATCTCACCGCGCAGAGTGGTCAGCTCGTGCGCGGGCCGGGCCAGCGCCACGTTCCAGCACCAGCCGGAGGGTCGCTCCCGCAGCAAGCCCTGCGCGGCTAGCTCCCGCACCAGCCCCCACCCGGGTAGGCCAAAGACCTCCAGGTCGGCTGCGGTCAGCGGCGCCTCCGCAGCCGCAGCGCACAGGTGCGGACGCAAAACGTGCGGATTGCCCGGGTCGAACGCGGTCGCCTCGGGGGCCCCGAGCACGAACTCAGGGTGGTGCAACAGGTACTGGTCCAGCGGGTTGGCTGAGGCCACGAAAACGGCCAGGCCGGGCGCGCCGGCGCGCCCGGCCCGACCCGCCTGCTGCTGCAGAGACGCCCGGGAACCGGGCCATCCGGCAATTATCACCGCGTCCAGCCCGGAGACGTCTATCCCCAGCTCCAGCGCACTCGTGGTCACCAGCAGCCGCAGGTCACGGCCCCTGAGCGCTGCCTCCAGCTCCCGTCTTTCTTCCGGCAGGTAGCCGCCCCGGTAGGCCGCCACGCCCGCGGCGAATTGCTGTGCCCCGCCCCGGCTCAGCTGGTCGCGCACGTGCTCCGCGATCCCCTCCACCCCGGCGCGCGAGCGCGCAAACACCAGGCTCTGCGCCCCCAATGCGGTGAATCGCGCCGCCAGCCAGGCCGCCTCGGCGGAGGCCGAGATGCGGGGACGCTCGGCAGGATCGATCCCCGCTGTCGCCGGCGCCTTCCCCGGAGCGTCGCCCACCCCTGCGGGCTTTCCACCGGTCTCGCCCCCGGCGCGCCCGCCAGGCGCCCCGGCTGCCGGAACCTTCGCATAGGCCGGCTGCCAGAGCGCCAACATTTGGGGGCCGCGAGGAGAAGCGTCGTCCGTCACCGCCACCACCTGCGCAGGGTCCACCCCGATTAGGCGGGCCGCAGCGCCAGCAGGATCGGCGGCCGTCGCGGAGGCGAACAGCACGCGCGGCCGCGCCCCGGACATGCGCGCCAACCGCAGCAGGCGCCGCAAGACCAAGGAAACGTGCGCGCCGAACACGCCGCGATAGGTGTGGCACTCGTCCACGATCACCGTCTCCAGGCCGCGCAGCAGCCGCGACCAGGTGGAGTGGCGCGGCAGCAGCGCGTGGTGCAGGAAGTCCGGATTGGTCAACACGACGTCCGCGTTCCCGCGCGCCCACAACTTCTCCGCGCGGTCGGCGTCACCGTCGGCGGTGGCCACCTGCGCGTCCAGGCCGCAGGCGTCGATCACGCGCCGCAGCCCCGCCGCCTGATCCGCAGCCAGGGCCTTGGTGGGGGCCAAGTACAGGGCGGTGGGTCGCGCCCGCCACGCCGCGATCGACGTTCCCCCACCCGCCGCCTCCTGGGAGTCAGCGAGCGCCGACAGGACGGGTAGCCACGCCGCCAGGGACTTACCTGACCCGGTGCCCGTGGCGATCACCGTGTGACTACCTGCGTGCAAGGAATCGGCCGCCCGCACCTGGTGCTCCCAGGGCTCGGCTACCCCCAGCGCCCGGTAACCCGCCACCACCCGCGGGTTGGCCCACGCGGGCCAGGCCGAGTGCCGCGCGCTGCGAGCCGGGCTGGAGTGCAGGTGCACCAGTCGAGAATCCCTGTCCCCGGCCCACCCCAGAAAGCCCAGCAGCTGCCGATGGAGCGCTCCCGCCGCCTGGTTGTCCCCGGGGGCACTGGCTACAGCCCCGCCGGAATCAAGCACCCTGGGCCCATCTTCCCCGGTGGGCACGCCAAACCCGCCGGGGAAGGCGGGCACTTGGTTGGCTGCAGGCACCCCACAAGTGTGCCCGCTGCGGCCAACATTTGGCGCCGCAGCAGCTTGGGCGCGAGACTTTGCGGCCTTCCACGTAGGGTGGAGGAGTGCAGCCGCCGTCCAATCCGCCCTCCCCGAGTGGGCGGTCGCTAGGTGACAGCCGCCCGGTTCCCCGCCCGGCGGCCCGCCGGCCGCAGCGGCCAGCAGGTGGAACGAGCGCGGCGCAGAGCGCACCGGCCGGCACCGATCAGTTGGGCGGGCGCGGCAGCGTCGGCCACCACGGGCGTGCCGACCGGGCGAGCACTAACCCGCCGGGGGGCGGTGCGGAGCGTGGCGGCAAGACGCACACGGCACCGGTGGTCTCCTTCAAGCCCGACGCACCGCTGCTCCTTTTGGCCGCCGCCTGGCTGGCCGTGACGGGCGGCCTTTACTACTTCTTTGTGCGCACCGCTTGGGGACAAGCGCTAGACGCCCTCGTGATGCACGACGCTGCCTCCATCCCCTTCCTGACCACTATCGGGCGGATTTTGAACGAGTCCGCACTGGAGGCACTCATCTTGGCGATGGCCGTGGCCGCCGTGCTCGGGATGCTGCGCCGGCGTCCCTGGCTGGCGCTGGGCTGCGTGGCAGGTGCCGCCGGGGCGATGGTCCTCACGCAGCTGGCCAAGCGCTACCTGCTGACCCGCCCGGACCTGGGTGTGGGCTGGGTGCTGCCCAACTCCTTCCCCTCCGGGCACGGCACCGCCACTGCGGTCATCTGCCTGGTGGCGCTGGTCTCCGCTCCGCGCGCGTGGCGTCGCCACGTGGTGCCGGTGGCCCTGGCCCTGCCCCTGCTGAACGGCGGGGCGATGATGGCGATGGGGTGGCATCGGGCCGCTGACGTGCTGGGTGCCGTCAGCGTCTCCGCGTTCGCCCTCCTGGTCAGTCTTGCCCTGGTGCGCGGGTTGCGTCTGCGGCGCCTGGCGGCCTTGCGGGCCGAACCTGGTGGGGTGGCAGAGCCGGGCCCGCAGCTGCGTCGGCTAGAGCGGCGCCTGTGGCTGACGGCGGCCGGCAGCGTGCCCGTGGCGGCGCTTTCCCTGTGGGTAACGCGGGGGTTCTGGGCGAAGAACTCCGCCGACTTCCTGCGCGGTGACCTTTCTACTGCCAGCCTGGGCGGCGGGGACGTGGCCGCAGCCGTGATGGTGCTGTCTCTGTACGCCGCCGTCTCCTGCGCAGCAGTCGCCTCCACGCTGCTGGCCGCGCGCCGCCTGGGCGCGTGACGCTCTGCCCGCCTGGGCGCGTGACGCTCTGCCCGCCTGGGCGCGTGACGCTCTGCCCGCGCTAAACCGCTCGACCTAGACCTTGTGCAGTCGACCTCGACCTTGCGTAGGGCTCTGAGGTCTAGGTCGAGTGCACAAGGTCTAGGCCGTCCGAATTTGAAGTAATTGGACGACGTTCCGCCCCGCCGCCCCGTCCCTGCGGCCCCGCCCCGCCGCCCCGCCCGAGCGGATACCTGGCCGGCAGGCGGCGCCAGCCCCTCCCCGGCGGCGCCAGCCCCGCTCCGGGCTGCACCCCTGCAAGTACTCGCCTATCGGTCCGCTGTGCGCCAGGGCCTTGGGTCCCGGTTCGCCCACGCCCAACCCCACAACATCTTGGGGAATGGGCGTGTCGCACCCACAAGATGTTGTGGTGTGGGGGTAGTTTCGATTCCGCTCGCCCAATAGACTGCATTAAAGAGGACCGGGAGAATCGCCATGGAAACCACCACGCGCCCAGACGCCGCCAACACCAACTCCGCTGCGGCGGCAACGCCTGCGAACAGTGCAGACACCGCCCCCGGCACGCGCGCCCCCGCCCCCGGCAAGACCGGACAGGGGCAGGCGCGGCCAACGCAGCGGCGGGTGGGCGACGTCGGCCGCCAAGAACTCCACGCACCGGCGCAGGGTGCGGCAGACCGCGTAGAAGTGGACGCGATCTCCACGGTGGAGGAGTACCTGGCCCGCGCGGACTGGCGGGTGAACGCCAACGCCAACCAGGGCTACTCGCTGGGTGGGCTCATGCTCAACACGCAGGGCAAGATGATCGCCAACTACTGGCTCTCGCGCGTCTACGAACCGGCCGCTGGCGAGGCCCACCGCAACGGCGACATCCACATCCACGACCTGGACATGTTCGCCGGCTACTGCGCCGGCTGGTCCCTGAAGGCGCTGCTGCAGGAGGGCTTCAACGGCGTCCCGGGTGCCATCGCGGCGGGCCCTGCCAAGCACTTCTCCAGCGCCGTTGGGCAGATCGTCAACTTCCTGGGCACGCTGCAAAACGAGTGGGCGGGTGCGCAGGCGTTCTCCAGCTTCGACACCTACATGGCGCCGTTCGTGCGGCTGGACAACATGACCTACCCGGAGGTCTACCAGTGCATGCAGGAGCTGATCTACAACCTGAACGTCCCCTCCCGGTGGGGAACCCAGACTCCGTTTACCAACCTCACCTTCGACTTGACCTGCCCCGCGGACCTGCGTGACGAGGTGCCGCTGGTGGGCGGGGAGCTGTGCGACTTCACGTACGGCGACCTGGCGGAGGAAATGGCGATGATCAACCGCGCCTACATGGAGGTGATGACGGCCGGAGACGCGGAGGGCCGCGTGTTCACCTTCCCGATCCCCACCTACAACATGACCAAGGACTTCGACTGGGACAGCGAGGAGTCCACGCGCCTGTTCGCGATGACCGCGAAGTACGGCCTGCCCTACTTCCAGAACTTCATCAACTCTGAGCTGGACCCGGGCATGATCCGCTCGATGTGTTGTCGCCTCCAGCTGGACCTGCGCGAGCTGCTTAAGCGCGGAAACGGCCTGTTCGGCTCGGCGGAGCAGACCGGCTCGGTGGGCGTGGTGACGGTGAACTGCGCGCGCCTGGGCTACCTGTTCCCGGGGGATGAGGCGGGGCTGCTGGCGCGCCTGGATGAGCTGATCGACCTGGCGGTGGGTACGTTGGAGCGCAAGCGTGAGGTGATTCAGTACCACATCGACTCGGGCCTGTTCCCGTTCACCAAGCGCTACCTGGGGACGCTGGACAACCACTTCTCCACGTTGGGCGTGAACGGCATGAATGAGATGGTGCGCAACTTTACGCGCGACGCCTACGACATCACGGACCCGCGCGGGCACGCTTTGGTGGTGCGGGTGTTGGATCACCTGCGGGACCGGATGATTCAGGCTCAGGAGGCCACCGGGCACTTGTACAACCTGGAGGCGACCCCGGCGGAGGGCACCACGTACCGTTTCGCGCGGGAGGACCGCAAGCGGTTTGCGGACATAATCCAGGCTGGTACGGACGAGCAGCCGTACTACACGAACTCCTCGCAGCTGCCGGTGGGCTTCACGGATGACCCGTTTGAGGCGTTGGAGCGGCAGGAGGAGTTGCAGTCGAAGTACACGGGCGGCACGGTGCTTCACCTGTACATGAACGAGCGGGTTTCTTCGATCACTGCTTGTAAGTCGCTGGTGCGGCGGGCGCTGGAGAACTTCCGGCTGCCGTACATCACGATCACTCCCACCTTCTCTATCTGCCCGACGCACGGCTACCTGGTGGGTGAGCACTTCACGTGTGAGCGTTGCGCCGCCGCCCACCCGGATCGTGAGCCGGTGGAGTGTGAGGTGTGGACGCGCGTGATGGGCTACTTCCGCCCGGTGAAGAGTTTCAACACGGGTAAGAAGGGCGAGTACAACGACCGCGTGATGTTTACCGAGGCGGCGGCTGCGAGCCACGGGCCGATCGTGCGGGCGGCGCGGTAGGGCGCTGGCGGTATGGGGGCCGACGTCGCACCGGCGGACACGCGCATTGCGGCCGCCTCGAGTTTGGTGGGGGTGGCCGACGCTGCCGCGCCCGCCGGTGCGAGCAGGCACCGCCCGGTACCGGACGGGGCGGGCGGTGGTGCGCCGCGTCTGACCGGGGGGAGGCCGACGCCGCAGGCGAGTGGGGGGAGGACGACGCCGAGGGCGGAGGACTTGCAGATCGCGGGGGTGGTGCCGCTTAACTCCACGGACTGGCCCGATCACCTGTGCGCCACGCTGTACCTGCAGGGCTGCCCGTGGAGCTGCACGTACTGCCAGAACGTGGCGATCATCGACCCGCAGGTGCCGGGGCAAGTGGCCTGGGCGGAGGTGGAGGAGCTGCTGGGCCGCAGGCGCGGCCTGCTAGACGGGGTGGTGTTTTCCGGCGGGGAGGCCACGCGCCAGGGCGCGCTTATCCCGGCGCTGGCGCGGGTGCGTGAGCTGGGCTTTGGTACCGGGCTGCACACGGCGGGTGCTTATCCGCACCGGTTGGCGGCGGCGCTGCCGCTGCTGGACTGGGTGGGCCTGGATTTGAAGGCGCTACCGGAGCATTACGGTGCGGTGGCGGGCCGGGGGGCGCGTGGCACGGCGCCCTGGCAGTGCCTGGAGTTGGCGCTGGACGCGGGCGTGGGGCTGGAGGTGCGCACCACAATCTACCCGGGGTCCGTGGCGGCTGAGGATGTCCTGGAGGTGGCCCGGCGCGCCCGCTGCGCGGGCGCGCCCACCTTCGCGCTACAGGAGGCACGCGTGCAGGGGACGGCGGCGCAGTTTGAGGCCGGGGCTGCGGCCTGGGACGCGCAGGTGTGGCAGCGCGAGTGGGGCGGGCTGGTGGAGGCCATCGGCGCGCTGGGTTTTGAGACGTTCCACGTGCGGGCGGCCTGAGCCGCGTGCCCGTGAGGGTAATTCACTGTCTTGTGTTGGAGTCCCCGCGAAAAGGCGAGGGGGACCATAAACTAGCCAGTGCGCAGCAGGCAGTGACTGATTCCGTTGGGGGTTTGTGGTGAGTTATCGTCCCTCCGATTGGAGCGCCCTGGGGTTGGGCAGTGACCCCACCCCAGGGGACCCGGTGGTGGTGCGTGATGGCGCTACCCGTTATCGAGGTGTGGCTGATGCGATCAAGCGTTGCGCCGACAATCTGCGGGGGCTGGAGGCGGGGGCGAGTTCGCGGGCCGAGAGTGTCACGGCGCTACTAGAGCAGCGCGACACCCTGCTAGACGGGATCGGCAGAGCAGAGGGGCGTTACCGCGCGGCCGGGGAGGCGTTGGAGACGTATTCGGCGGCGTTGGACCGGGTACAGACCGACACGCTGAATGCTTTGTATGCGGCCAGGCAGGCCGAGTGGGAGCGCGATGAGGCCCGCGACAACCAGCGCTACTACCAGGACCTGGCCGACGACTACGCGGGCGCCGACGACGACAGCGGCTATGGGCATGACCAGCAGGTGCGTTACACGCGGCTAGCTAATAGTGCTGGACAGGAGGCGGCGGCCGCACAGGACAGGATCGATAATCAGGTCCGGGTGGTCCAGGCCGCTGTGGCGGACCGGGATCGGGCCGCACAGACGGCAATTGATGCGATCCAGGGTGTTACCGCCACCGATGGGCTTAATGACGGCTGGTGGGAGAACTGGGGCGCCAAGATCCTGGGCTGGATCGCCGCCATCGCTGAATGGGTCGCCGCCATCGCCGGCATCTTGGCCCTGGTGTTGTGCTGGGTGCCCGTGCTGGGGCAGGCACTAGCGGTCATCGCCGGAATCGCGGGGATCGTGGCTGCACTAGCCAACATCGGCCTAGCCTTGGGCGGCGAAAAGACTTGGGGCGAAGCCCTATGGTCCGTGGTCTTTGCCGGCCTGGGCTGCATCGGCCTGGGGGGATTGCGCGGTGCTGTCTCGTCTCTGAAGGCCCTGAAGGGTTTTGGTGGGGCGCTAAAGGCTGCTGGTGGGCTGAAGGGCGCGTTTTTGACCTTTGGGCGTGGGGCCGTCAAAGCGGTAAACACGGGCGCGAGCAAGGTCTATGCTGCCGGGAAGAACACTCTGAAGGGCACCTCCAATTCGCTGAACAACGCTGCCGGGCAGGTGCGGCAATGGAACAAGAATCTCGGACGGAAGGTGAAACCGTCCGAACTAAAGCCGGGAATGGATCGTGGGGACGGTAGGGACATTCTTGGTCATTTCGTTTCAAAGAACGGGGGTGCCCGTGCTTATGCGGAGACCGAAGCGATCGGTGCGAAGCAGTTCATAGATAAAATGGCAAAAAAGGGGAGGGAAGTAGTTGAGGAAGTCGCGGATCGGAAGCTGGCGCGTGTAGATGGGTCTCCCAACGGCCGCTACTACGACCGAATTGTGCAGCTTGATGACGGGACTTGGATTGGCCTGGAAGTAAAGAGTGGCACTGCGCGGAAAACGCCACAGCAAGAGCGGTTCGACAGCCTGGTCACTCCCGATAATCCCGCCCGGGTGACATTGAATGACGGACGTACTATAGAGATAGTTCGCGTACACCTTGAACAAGTGGAAAGACTATGAAACGATTTGAGACAGTCTATATTGGCGAGGATGGGACTAGCAGGTCATACAGTCCTCAGGATACGCCAAAGACCTTTGCTGACGATTTTGAGCGCTCACTTACCTCTCCTAGGCTTCTGGATGGCAAGTACGTGTTCTCCTTGATTGCGTGGGCTGGGCCGGACGAGGTGCATCCATACAATGTGCGTAAGAATTCGTATCATCGGGGTAATTACATGCAGTGCGGTGGTTCTACTGCGGCGATGACGGTTGAGGTGCGGGTGACGCACCCGAATAAGTCGTTCGAGCATTACGTGGTGGCGCGGGAGCCTGTGCGGGATCCGGAGGCGTGGACCACGATTTCTTGGGATAACGGGGGTGAGGAGCCGTTCGTGGTGCGTCTGCACCCGGAGGAGGTCTTCACGGGTGAGCAGGCCGCGAAGGTGTTTAGGGACTACATCGAGCACGATCAGCTGCCACCCGACGAGTTGCTGCGCCGCGTCGACATTTGATCGATGTCCGCGCGGCGAGTGCGTTAGTTGCTGTTGTGTGGAGGTGAGTGCCAATGGGCGAGTTTGAGGCGATGTCGGTAGAGCGTAGTGTGGCTGCGATTAGGGCGTGGGCAGACGCTGCGTGGCCACTTATGCCCGAAGATGGTGACGCCATTTGCTCCAGGCTCGGGTGGCTGCCTGATCCTGAGAGCTCGAGGTTCTACTACAGTGGCTTCAACGATGGAAAGGATCGCGATATCAGCGTTGTTGCCAGGGATGGCAAGGTGTGGTCGGTTACTTTCTACTTGACCACACGGCTCGCAGTGGATGAAGTCGAGAAGAATGCGCCGTTCTTAAAGGAATTGGCTAGTGCGGTAATCGAGCAGATTTCTGTAGAATATGGCAAGCCGAGTCGCACAGTTACCCCCAGGGGCGCGGAGCTGATCGAATGGGAGTTGGCCGACGGCGTGACAATCGATTTGGCCCACAACCCTCGGGTTCTAATGGTGACCGTGGACTCTCCCGCCCGGACCGCTCTCATGGCCGACCCAAGCGCGGATCCGAACCCGGACGAGCGTTTATAGTGCGCTGGTAGTCCTGCGTGCGTCAAGGTGTGCTAGTCGCTGCTATGTCTTAGTCGGGTAGTCGAGATTGGGTGGGTCATTGAAGCGATTTGAGAATGTGACCGTCGGCGAAGATGGTGTGATCAGGACTTATAGTCCGCAGCATACCCCGAAGAGGTTTGCAGATTCATTCGAGCGCCTGCTGGCATCGCCTCGTTTCATGGATGGCAAGCGTATTTTCTCTATGATAGCGTGGGCTGGGCCGGATGGTGTGGAGCCGGATGATGTGCGTAAGAATTCGTATCATCGGGGTAATTACATGCAGTGCGGTGGTTCTACCGAGGCTTTGACAGTTGAGGTGCGGGTGACGCACCCGAATAAGTCGTTCGAGCATTACGTGGTGGCGCGGGAGCCTGTGCGGGATCCGGAGGCGTGGACCACGATCTCTTGGGATAACGGGGGTGAGGAGCCGTTCGTGGTGCGTCTGCACCCGGAGGAGGGCTTCACGGGTGAGCAGGCCGCGAAGGTGTTTAGGGACTACATTGAGCGCGACCAGCTGCCACCCCAAGACTTGCTGCGCCGCGTCTACATTTGATCGATGTCCGCGCGGCGAGTGCGTTAGTTGCTGTTGTGTGGAGGTGAGTGCTGATGGGTGAGTTTGAGGCAATGTCGTTAGAGCGGTGTGTGGCTACGGTTTGGGCGTGGGCGGAAGCTCCCTGGCCGCTTACGCCCGAACAGGGGCGGGCCATCTGCTCGGAACTTGGCTGGATGATGGATCCAGAAAAGGAGAAGTTCTATTTCACCGGACTGGGTGATAGTTGGAAGCGGGACGCGTCCGTTACCGTCCGGGACGGTGGTGTTTGGTCGGTTCTGTTCCAGCTGACCACTCGCGTTTCCCCGGAGGATGTCCAAAGCCACGGTCAAACCGTTCTGGAGTTGACCAACGCATTGACTGAAGAGTTGACGATGTTGTACGGGAACCCGCAGTGCGGATTGACGGAATCGGGAAAGAAAACGGTTGACTGGAGATTGTCTAACGGTGTGGTAATCGGCTATGCGGCAAACACGACGGTATTAATGGTCTTCATCGACTCTCCCGCCAGGACGGCATTACTGGATGATCCGCGCAGTGATCCGAACCGGGACGAGCGTTTGTAGCGCGCCAAGTGCCGTGGGCGACGGTTGTATGGAGGTGA
Source organism: Buchananella sp. 103232 (assembly GCF_058725725.1). NCBI lineage: Bacteria > Bacillati > Actinomycetota > Actinomycetes > Actinomycetales > Actinomycetaceae > Buchananella > Buchananella sp. 103232. The sequence continues at coordinate 21,699 of NZ_JBZXJM010000015.1, forward strand.
GTGCTGATGGGTGAGTTTGAGGCAATGTCGTTAGAGCGGTGTGTGGCTACGGTTAGGGCGTGGGCGGACGCGCCCTGGCCGCTCACGCCGGAACAGGGGCGGGCCATCTGCGCGGATTTGGGTTGGGTGGAAGATTCTGAAAAGCCATACTTCTATTACACTGGGCTAGGTGATGGTTCAAAGCTCGATGCTTACTTTTCCGTGCGAGATGGTGGCGTTTGGTCGCTTTTGTTCCAGCTGACCACTCGCGTTTCCCCGGAGGATGCGCAAAGTCGCGGTAAGACAGTACTGGAGCTAAGCAACGCGCTGGTCGATGCATTGACGCAACTGTATGGGAACCCTCTTCGTGAAGTAACAAGTTCGGGTATGGAAAGGGTTCAGTGGAACCTCGGTAGTGGGGTGTCCATCCATTATGCGATGAGTTTCCAGGTTCTAATCGTTGCCATCGACTCTCCCGCCAGGCGTGCTCTGTTGGCTGATCCGCGCAGTGACCCGAACCCGGACGAGCGTTTGTAGTGCGCTGGTAGTCATGCGTGCTAGTCGCTGCTATGTCTTAGTCGGGTAGTCGAGATTGGGTGGGACAGTGAAACGATTTGAGAATGTGGCAGTCGGCGAAGATGGCGTGATCAGAACTTATAGTCCGCAGCATACCCCGAAGAGGTTTGCTGACGATTTCGAGTTGGATCTCAAGTCAAGACTTTTTGACGGTAAGCGTATTTTCTCTATGATTGCGTGGGCTGGGCCGGACGAGGTGCATCCATACAATGTGCGTAAGAATTCGTATCATCGGGGTAATTACATGCAGTGCGGTGGTTCTACCGAGGCTTTGACGGTTGAGGTGCGGGTGACGCACCCGAATAAGTCGTTCGAGCATTATGTGGTGGCGCGGGAGCCTGTGCGGGATCCGGAGGCGTGGACCACGATTTCGTGGGATAACGGGGGTGAGGAGCCGTTCGTGGTGCGTCTGCACCCGGAGGAGGTCTTCACGGGTGAGCAGGCCGCGAAGGTGTTTCGGGACTACATCGAGCGCGACCAGCTGCCACCCCAAGACTTGCTGCGCCGCGTCTACATTTGATCGATGTCCGCGCGGCGAGTGCGTTAGTTGCTGTTGTGTGGAGGTGAGCGCCGATGGGCGAGTTTGAGGCAATGTCTTTAGAGCGGTGTGTGGCTACGGTTAGGGCGTGGGCGGAAGCTCCCTGGCCGCTTACGCCCGAACAGGGGCGGGCCATCTGCTCGGAACTTGGCTGGATGATGGATCCAGAAAAGGAGAAGTTCTATTTCACCGGACTGGGTGATAGTTGGAAGCGGGACGCGTCCGTTACCGTCCGGGACGGTGGCGTTTGGTCGCTTTTGTTCCAGCTGACCACTCGCGTTTCCCCGGAGGGTGCCCAAAGCCACGGTCAAACCGTTCTGGAGCTGACCAGTACGCTGACTGATGAGTTGACGGTATTGTATGGGAGCCCGTTACGCGAATTCACTAAATCGGGGAAGGAAAGGTTTCAGTGGGACTTGGCTAATGGCGTGTCCATCCACTATGCGGCAAACACGACGGTTCTCCTGGTTTTCATAGATTCCCCTGCTAATACAGCTTTGTTGGCTGACCCGCGCAGTGACCCGAACCCGGACGAGCGCTTGTAGCGCGCTGGTAGTCATGCGTGCTAGTCGCTGCTATGTCTTAGTCGGGTAGTCGAGATTGGGTGGGACAGTGAAACGATTTGAGAAAATCTATATTGGCGAGGATGGGGCTAGCAGTACGTACAGTCCTCAGGATACGCCAAAGACCTTTGCTGACGGTTTTGAGCGCTCACTTACCTCTCCTAGGCTTCTGGATGGTAAGTATGTGTTCTCCTTGATTGCTTGGGCTGGGCCGGATGGTGTGGAGCCGGATGATGTGCGTAAGAATTCGTATCATCGGGGTAATTACATGCAGTGCGGTGGTTCTACTGCGGCGATGACGGTTGAGGTGCGGGTAACGCACTCGAATAAGTCATTCGAGCATTATGTGGTGGCGCGGGAGCCTGTGCGGGATCCGGGGGCGTGGACCACGATTTCGTGGGATAACGGGGGTGAGGAGCCGTTCGTGGTGCGTCTGCACCCGGAGGAGGTCTTCACGGGTGAGCAGGCGGCGAAGGTGTTTCGGGACTACATCGAGCGCGACCAGCTGCCACCCGACGAGTTGCTGCGCCGCGTCTACATTTGATCCATGCCGGCGTGGCGAGTGCGTTAGTTGCTGTTGTGTGGAGGTGAGCGCCGATGGGCGAGTTTGAGGCAATGTCTTTAGAGCGGTGTGTGGCTACGGTTAGGGCGTGGGCGGAAGCGTCCTGGCCGCTCACGCCAGAACAGGGGCGGGCCATCTGCGCGAATTTGGGTTGGGTGGAGGATCTGGAAAAGCCTACGTTCTTTTACGTCGGGCTCGGCGATAGGTCAAAACGCGATGCGTACTTTTCCGTCCACGATGGTGGTGTTTGGTCGGCTGTGTTCCAGCTGACCACTCGCGTTTCCCCAGAGGATGAGCAAAGTCACGGTCAAACCGTTCTGGAGCTGAGTTATTCGCTGATAGGTGAGTTGACGCGATTGTATGGGACTCCTTTTGTTGAGGGGAGCCCGTTGGAAATAGAAAGAGTCCATTGGGATTTGGCTAACGGTGTGGCCATCCACTATGCGCCAAATACGACGGTTTTAGTGGTCTTCATCGACTCTCCCGCCAGGCGGGCTCTGCTGGCTGACCCGCGCAGTGACCCGAACCCGGACGAGCGTTCGTAGCACGCCCCGCCTCGGCCTGCCCAGTCGTGCGACGCGATGTGCAGCGTGGCACCTCAGCCCGCCTGGACGCGTAGTTAGCTACGGAACGCCGGCCTGAATGAGGGTGCCGGGGCCGCTCACCCGCACCCGACCGCAGCTGGCGGCCACAAAGGCGGCCTGTCCTCGTTTCAACTCCAACTCGGTCCAGGGGCGTGTCGGGTCGTCGGCCTCCCAGGCCTCCCCAGGGTCTTCGCCCCAGGTTTCGGCAGGGGGGTCGGCGGGAACGTCGGGGTAGGGGGCGCAGTCGCACAGGCCACCGGCGGCGTCGGCCGGCTCGACCTCGGCGGCAGCGTCGTTCCCGTTCCCGTTCGTCCCGTTCTGGGCGGCCACGAAGGCGGCAGAGGGCCGCACGCGCACCTTCACCTCCCCCTCGGTGCATAGCAGAATGCGGGGGCCGCCGCCCGGCACGCGAGTCTCCTCGCCGCCGGGGGTGACGCACAGCTCGAAGTCGTCCACCGGCGCGTAGTAGGTGCGGGTGCGCTGCCCGGCGCTCTCCGGCGCGATGCGCACTGGCGGAGCGGCTGTGGACTCCACGCAGGCCAGCATCTCGGTGACGTCCACGTGCTTGTTGGTTAGCCCCGCGCGCAGCACGTTGTCGGAGTCCGCCATGATCTCCACCCCGAAGCCGCTCAGGTAGGCGTGCACGGCCCCGGCCGGGACGTACAGTGCCTCGCCCGGCTGCAGGGTGACGGGGTTGAGCAGCATCGCGGCCACCACGCCCGGGTCGCCGGGGTAGGCCTGCGCCAGGCGGGCAACGATGCGGTCGGTGCGCTCGGAGGGGGACTTCCCCGCCGCCAGGCGCCTGGCCACGGCCCGCGCAAAGCTGTCCACGGCCTGCTTACTGGGTCGCGTCTCGGGTTGGATCAGGTAGGCGAAGGCCTCCCGCGGCCCGGTGCTGCCGGGCCTGGAGCGCACGATCCCGCGCAGCTTGGCCGCCAGCGGGTGGCCAAGCCCGGCCAGGAGCTCGGCGGCGCGGCGCGGCGCCCGGAAACCAGCCAGGGCCTCGAAGTGCTCCAGAGCCAGCAGCATCTCGGGCTTGTGGTTGCGGTCGTGGTAGGAGCGCTTGGGGTCGGTGCGGGGCACGCCGCGCTCGTCCTCCTCCGCGTAGCCCTGGGCGGCACGCTCGCGGGAGGGGTGCACCTGCAGGCTGAGTGGCGCGGCCGGGGCGATGAGCTTGAGCAGGTAGGGCAGGCGGGGACCGAACTGGTTTTGCACCGCCTCGCCCAGGCTGGTGCGGGTGGTGGTGAGGATGTGCGCGGCCAGGGTGCGCCCGGTCTCTAGCCGGGTGGCGCCGCGAGAGTGCGTGCCGTACCAGACCTCGGCGTACGGCTTGCCGTCGGCTTCCAGATCAAGGAAGGCAGGGATGGCGCTGGGCGAACCCCACGAGTAGTGCTGCACCGCGCCGTGCAGCGCCAGCAGGGGGCTGGGCTCTTCTTGCACCCGGCCAATCTACCGGGCGCCCATGCGAGGGAGGCAAATTATTCTGTCGCCATGCACGCAAAGCCTGCCTCCGCCGACGTTCCGCCCGCCCCGTCCCCCAGCCCGGTCGCCCGGAGCGCGAGCGTGCCACCGCCGGCGCCGCTCTCCCCGTGGGTGGGGCACCTGGCGGCCGACTTCGTTGCCGCAGGCTGGACGGTGAGCGGCTGCGAGCGGTACCTGGGGGCGCGGGAAATGGCGGCCTTGGCGCGCGAGCAGCGCACCGCGCTCCTCATGGCGGCCCGGGCGGTGGAGGCCGGCTCGCCCGCCCACGCCCTGGCCCTACTGACCCGCCTCTTCGTGTTGGGAGACCAGCTCAGCGCGCAGGAAGTGGCCCTAGCTTTGCCGCGCACCACGCTGGCCGGCGCGCTCGAACTCGGTCTGCTGGCGTCTCAATCGGCGGAATCGGCGCGGCCGGCCGCATACCGGGCCACCTGCTGCGTCGCCCCGCACCACCTGCACACCCGCGACTACTGGGTGGCCTCAGACCTCACCGAGCTGGCCAGCGGGCGCGCCTTGGGGGCAGATCACGTGCTGGGCGTGGGCGGAGCGTCGTCCACATTGGCGGCGTGGACCATCCGTGAGGCCGTGGCGGGAGGGCGGCACGGCGCGGTGGCGGACGTGGGAACCGGTTCCGGCATCCAGGCGCTTGCTGCGGCGCACCGGGCGGACGGCGTGCTGGCCACCGACATCTCCGAGCGCGCACTGCGCTTTGCCCGCTTTAACGTCGCGCTGGATGAAGCGGTCTGCGCGGTGCAGGGCCACGTGGACGACGCTGCCGCCAACCCCCGTGATCCCGCCGCTCCCCGCGCCGCCGCCACCTCCCGCCCCGCGCCAATCCAGACGGCCTTGGGGTCCCTGCTGGAGCCACTGGCCGGGCGGGAGTTTGACCTGATCGTGTCCAACCCGCCCTTCGTGATCACACCCCAGAACCTGGATCTGCCGTTGATGGAGTACCGTGACGGCGGCCTGGGTGGGGACGTGCTGGTCTCGCGTCTCCTGGCGGGCCTGCCGGCCCACCTGGCCCCGGGCGGGGTGGCGCAGCTGCTGGCGAACTGGGAACACCACGCGGGGCAGGAGTGGAGCGAGCGCGTGGAGAGCTGGCTGCCTAAGGGCGTCAGCGCGTGGGTCATCCAGCGCGAGGTGCTGGACCCGGCCCAGTACGTGGAGATGTGGCTGCGCGACGGCGGCCTGGACCCGCGCACCGACCGCGCCGCCTACGAGGCCAGCTACGAGCGCTGGCTGGCCGACTTCGACCGGCGCGGCGTGGACGCGATCGGCTTTGGCCAGGTGATTTTGCACCGGCCCGCCCGCGCCACCAACAGGACGTGGCGGCGGATCGAGGATGCCCCCGGGCTGGGCGCCCCCGACCCCGCAGCACACGTTCTGCTCACCTTGCGCGCCCGCGCCGCACTTGCCCAGTTGGACGACGCCTCTCTTGCCGCCCTGCCCCTGCGCCTATCTCCGGACGTGGTGGAGGAGCGCTACTACACCCCCGGCGCGGCCGACCCGCAGCTGGTGCGCCTGAGCCAGGGCGGTGGGCTGGCCCGCAAGGTGGTGCTGACCACCGCCCAGAGCGCCGTGGTGGGGGCCTGCGACGGCGAGCTCCCGGTCGGCGCGATCATCGCCGCCGTGGCCCAGCTCTTGGAGGTCCCCGCCGCCGACGTGGCGGGCGAGGTGCTGGGGCTGCTGCGCACGCTGACAGAAGACGGGCTGCTGTTGCTGCCGGCCTGAGCATCGGGCGAGGCGACGCACTCTCCCAGGAACGCTGTGCTGAATTTGATTCTCCCGCTGACACGTTCTGACACGCGTCTTAGCCGTCAGTAAGTCCTAGGGGGACGCGACCTAGACGACGAGGCCTTTCCATTCTCTACGTCAGATGAGCTCCCAAGACTCCCGTGCCTGTAGCGCCGCGCGTGCCCAAACAGCGTGGAAGAGTTCCCGTCTGGTGATGAGGGCGGCTTTGGGCATGACCAGTGGGTGCGTTACACCAACCTGGCCCAAAACGCTGGGGCTGAGGCGGTAGCGGCGCAGGAGAGGATTGATAGCCAGGTCCAGATAGCTGAAAGCGCTGTTCAGGAGCGCGACCGGGCCGCGCAGAGCGCTATTGATGCCATCCAGGGGGTTACTGCCACCGATGGGCGCAATGATGGCTGGTGGGAGGACTATGGCGCTAAGGTCCTGGGCTGGATCGCCGCCATCGCTGAATGGGTGGCCAATATTGCGGGCATCTTGGCCCTGGTCTTGTGCTGGGTGCCCGTGCTGGGGCAGGCACTAGCGGTTATCGCTGGGATCGCTGGGATCGTGGCTGCACTAGCCAACATCGGCCTGGCCTTGGGTGGGGAGAAGACTTGGCGCGAGGCCCTATGGTCCGTGGGCTTTGCTGCCCTGGGCTGCATCGGCCTGGGCGGCCTGCGCGGGGCTGCCGCATCACTGAAGGCCCTGAAGGGTTTTGGTGGGGCACTCAAAGCTGCTGGTGGGCTGAAGGGCGCGTTCTTGACCTTTGGGCGTGGGGCCGTCAAGGCGGTAAACACGGGCGCGAGCAAGGTCTATGCTGCCGGGAAGAACACTCTGAAGGGCACCTCCAATTCGCTGAACAACGCTGCCGGGCAGGTGCGGCAGTGGAACAAGAATCTCGGACGGAAGGTAAAGCCGGGCGAGCTGAAGTCTGCGACGGGTACTGGAAAACTAAAGGATGGTAAAGGCCGCTTCGTCAAGGGACACCAGGGGGCAAAGAGATACGCAGAAACTGAAGCGATCGGTGCGAAGCAGTTCATTGACAGGATGGCCGAGCGCGGAAAGCAAGTAGTTGAGATCATCGATTATAAGAAGATGGCCAGGGTGGACGGCGCACCCAACAGACGGTATTACGACCGGATAATGCGACTCGATGACGGGACCTGGATCGGCCTCGAAGTAAAGAGTGGCAATGCTCGAAAACGGCCAGAACAGAAACTATTCGACAGCCTGGTCACACCAGACAATCCAGCCCGCGTAACACTAAAAGATGGGCGCCAGATAGATATCATCGGCGTATTCCTTGAACAGGTGAAGGGATTATGAAACATTTTGAAGCAGTTTACACCGGCGAGGAGGGCACCATTGGCTCATACAGTCCCCAGTACACGCCAAGGTCATTTGCTGACGATTTCGAGCTAGACCTTAAGTCGCGACACTTTAACGGCAAACGAATCTTCGCAATGCTTGTCTGGGCTGGACCTGATGATATGGAACCGGATGAGGTACGTAAGAATTCATATCATCGCGATAACTACATGCAGTGCGCAGGCTCCAATGCCGCGATGACTGTTGAGGTGCGCGTGACGCATCCGGATAGATCGTTCGAGCACTACGTGGTGGCGCGCGAACCCGTACGCGACCCGAATGTGTGGACCACAATCACCTGGGACAACGGCAGCCCAGAGCTTTGCATCTGGCGACTGCACCCGGAGGAGGTCTTCACCGGCGAGCAGGCCGCGAAGGTGTTTAGAGACTACATCGAGCGCGACCAGCTCCCACCCCAAGAGTTGCTGCGCCGCGTCTACATTTAATCCATGTCCGCCCGGCGTGGCAGGCGCGTGAGTGCCGTTGTGTGGAGGTGAGTGCCAATGGGCGAGTTCGAGGCAATGTCCTTAGAGCGGTGTGTGGCTACGGTTAGGGCGTGGGCGGACGCGCCCTGGCCGCTTACGCCGGAACAGGGGCGGGCTATTTGCTCGGAACTTGGCTGGATGATGGATCCAGAAAAGGAGAAATTCTATTTCACCGGACTGGGTGATAGTTGGAAGCGGGACGCGTCCCTTACCGTCCGGGACGGTGGTGTTTGGTCGGTTCTGTTCCAGCTGACCACTCGTGTTTCCCCGGAGGATGAGCAAAGTCACGGTCAAACCGTTCTGGAGCTGAGTTATTCGCTGATAGGTGAGTTGACGCGATTGTATGGGACTCCTTTTGTTGAGGGGAGCCCGTTGGAAATAGAAAGAGTCCAGTGGGATTTGGCTAACGGTGTGGCCATCCACTATGCGCCAAATACGACGGTTTTAATGGTCTTCATCGACTCTCCCGCCAGGCGGGCTCTGCTGGCTGACCCGCGCAGTGACCCGAACCCGGACGAGCGATTGTAGTGCGCTGGTAGTCCTGCGTACGTCAAGGTGCGCTAGTCGCTACTATGTCTTAGTCGGGTAGTCGAGATTGGGTGGGGCAGTGAAGCGATTTGAGAAAATATATGTTGGCGAGGACGGAGCTAGCAGTACGTACAGTCCTCAGGATACGCCAAAGACCTTTGCTGACGGTTTTGAGCGCTCACTTACCTCCCCTAGGCTTCTGGATGGTAGGTATGTGTTCTCCTTGATTGCATGGGCTGGGCCGGATGGTGTGGAGCCGGATGATGCGCGTAAGAATTCGTATCATCGGGGTAATTACATGCAGTGCGGTGGTTCTACCGAGGCTTTGACGGTGGAGGTGCGGGTGACGCACCCGAATAAGTCGTTCGAGCATTATGTGGTGGCGCGGGAGCCTGTGCGGGATCCGGAGGCGTGGACCACGATTTCGTGGGATAACGGGGGTGAGGAGCCGTTCGTGGTGCGTCTGCACCCGGAGGAGGTCTTCACGGGTGAGCAGGCCGCGAAGGTGTTTAGGGACTACATCGAGCGCGATCAGCTGCCACCCGACGAGTTGCTGCGCCGCGTCGACATTTGAGCCATGCCGGCGTGGCAGGCGCGTGAGTGCTGTTGTGTGGAGGTGAGTGCCAATGGGCGAGTTTGAGGCGATGTCTTTAGAGCGGTGTGTGGCTACGGTTAGGGCGTGGGCGGAAGCTCCCTGGCCGCTCACGCCGGAACAGGGGCGGGCTATCTGCTCGGATTTGGGTTGGGTGGAGGATCTGGAAAAGCCTACGTTCTTTTACGTCGGGCTCGGCGATAGGTCAAAACGTGATGCGTACTTTTCCGTCCGCGATGGTGGTATTTGGTCGCTTTTGTTCCAGCTGACCACTCGCGTTGACCCAGATGAAGAGAAAAGCAACGGCAAGACAGTGCTGGAGCTAAGCAACGCGCTGGCCAATGCATTGACGCAACTGTACGGGAACCCTCTCCGTGAAGTAACAAGTTCGGGCATGGAAAGAGTTGAGTGGAAGCTGGTTAGTGGGGTGTCTATCCATTACGCGATAAGTTCCCGGGTTCTGATCGTTACTCTCGACTCCCCGGCCTGGACAGCCCTGTTGGCTGATCCCCGCACTGACCCGAACCCGGACGAGCGTTTGTAGTGCGCTGGTAGTCATGCGTGCTAGTCGCTGCTATGTCTTTGTCGGGTAGTCGAGATTGGGTGGGTCATTGAAGCGATTTGAGACAATCTATATTGGTGAGGACGGGGCTAGCAGTACGTACAGTCCTCAGGATACGCCAAAGACCTTTGCTGACGATTTTGAGCGCTCACTTACCTCCCCTAGGCTTCTGGATGGTAAGTATGTGTTCTCCTTGATTGCGTGGGCTGGGCCGGATGGTGTGGAGCCGGATGATGTTCCTAAGAATTCGTATCATCACGGCAATTATATGCAGTGCGGTGGTTCTACTGCTGCGATGACGGTGGAGGTGCGGGTGACGCACCCGAATAAGTCGTTCGAGCATTATGTGGTGGCGCGGGAGCCTGTGCGGGATCCGGAGGCGTGGACCACGATCTCGTGGGATAACGGGGGTGAGGAGCCGTTCGTGGTGCGCCTGCACCCGGAGGAGGTCTTCACGGGTGAGCAGGCCGCGAAGGTGTTTAGGGACTACATCGAGCGCGATCAGCTGCCACCCGACGAGTTGCTGCGCCGCGTCGACATTTGATCCATGTCCGCGCGGCGAGTGCGTTAGTTGCTGTTGTGTGGAGGTGAGCGCCAATGGGCGAGTTCGAGGCAATGTCCTTAGAGCGGTGTGTGGCTACGGTTAGGGCGTGGGCGGACGCGTCCTGGCCGCTCACGCCGGAACAGGGGCGGGCCATCTGCGCGGATTTGGGCTGGGTGGAAGATCTTGAAAAGCCATGTTTCTATTACACTGGGCTAGGTAATAGTACAAAACGCGATGCAGCTTTTACAGTGATATACGACGAGGTTTGGTCGGCTGTGTTCCAGCTGACCACTCGCGTTTCCCCTGAGGATGAGCAAAGTCACGGTCAAGCCGTTCTGGAGCTGAGTTATTCGCTGATAGGTGAATTAACGCGATTGTATGGGACTCCTTTTGTTGAGGGGAGCCCGTTGGAAATAGAAAGAGTCCAGTGGGATTTGGCTAACGGTGTGGCCATCCACTATGCGCCAAATGCGACAGTCCTAATGGTTGCCATCGACTCTCCCGGCAAGACGACTCTGCTGGCTGACCCGCGCAGTGACCCGAACCCGGACGAGCGCTTGTAGCGCGCCGAGGTCTGCCGTGGGCGGGACGGCCTGCTGGTGCTGCCGGCCTAGCGGCAACGTCGTCCACCCCGAAGGCCGCTCCACAAGCGCGCTGCGGTGGCAAGCCAGCCGGGCGCGCCGTGTACCCTCAGAAAAGAAGCCCTCCAAATCAGGAAACAGGTGTAGGTATGAAGCTCGTCATCGTGGAGTCGCCCGCCAAGGCCAAGCGCATCGGCGCGTTCCTGGGTGATGACTACGTGGTGGAGGCCTCGATCGGTCACATCCGTGACCTGCCGCAGCCCCGCGACCTGCCCGAGACCCTGAAGAAGTCCGGCTACGCCAAGTTCGCCGTGGACGTGGACAACGACTTCGAGCCCTACTACGTGGTGGACGCGGACAAGAAGAAGAAGGTGGCGGAGCTCAAGCGCTACCTGAAGGACGCCGAGGCGCTCTACCTGGCCACTGATGAGGACCGCGAGGGAGAGGCGATCGCCTGGCACCTACTGGAGGTGCTCAAGCCCAAGGTGCCGGTGCGGCGCATGGTGTTCCACGAGATCACCAAGGAGGCCATCACCAACGCGCTGGACAACACGCGCGAGGTGAACCTGCACCTGGTGGACGCGCAGGAGACGCGCCGAATCCTGGACCGCCTGGTCGGCTTCGAGGTCTCCCCGCTGCTGTGGCGCAAGGTGCGCACCGGCCTGAGCGCCGGGCGCGTGCAGTCCGTGGCCACCCGCCTGGTGGTGGAGCGCGAGCGTGAGCGCATGGCGTTCGTCCCGGCCGGCTATCACTCCGTCACCGCAGACCTGGCCACCGCCGCCGGGGAGGTCTTTGCCGCCCGCCTGGTGAGCGTGGACGGCGTGAACGTTGCCACCGGTCGCGATTTCGGGGACGACGGCCAGTTGAAGAGCGCCGCCCAGAAGGCCGGCGTGTTTGCGCTCGGGGAGGCCGACGCTGCCGCCCTGGCCGCCTCCCTTGGTGGGGCGAGCGCGCTGGTGGCCGACGTTGCCTCCAAGCCCTACACGCGCCGCCCGGCCGCCCCCTTTACTACCTCCACGCTGCAGCAGGAGGCCTCCCGCAAGCTGCGCATGAGCTCGCGCGACGCGATGCGCACGGCCCAGTCCCTGTACGAGAACGGTTACATCACCTACATGCGTACCGACTCCACGGCCCTGTCCGGGGAGGCACTGCGGGCGGCGCGCGCCCAGGCCGTGGAGCTGTACGGCGAGCAGAGCATTCCGGCCTCGCCGCGCGTGTACGCCACCAAGGCGAAGGGCGCGCAGGAGGCGCACGAGGCGATCCGCCCGGCGGGCAACAACTTCCGCACACCCAACGAGGTGCGGGGGCAGCTGAATGCCAGCGAGTTCGCGCTCTACGAGCTGATCTGGAAGCGCACCATTGCCTCCCAGATGGTGGACGCCAAGGGCTTCACCTCCACGGTGGAGCTGACCGCGCCCGGCACCGACGCGGCCGGGGCGGGGCGCCAGTTGAAGCTGAGTGCTGCCGGCACGGTCATCACCCAGCGCGGCTTCCTGGCCGCCTACGAGGAGGGCCGGGACGCCGAACGCTACAAGGAGGCCGACGAGGAGCGCCTGCCGGAGCTCGCTGCCGGCCAGGAGCTGGACGTTGCCGGTGCACACCAGAAGGGCCACCAGACCTCCGCGCCGCCGCGCTACACCGAGGCCAGCCTGGTCAAGGCCATGGAGGCCAACGGGATCGGCCGCCCCTCCACCTACGCCGCCACCATCTCCGTGATCACCGACCGTGGCTACGTGGAGCGGCGCGGGCAGGCGCTGGTGCCCACGTGGCTGGCTTTCTCCGTGGTGCGCCTGCTGGAGGACAACCTGGCGGAGCTGGTGGACTACGACTTCACCGCCTCCATGGAGAGCGACCTGGACCGGATCGCCGCCGGTGACGCCGAGCGCGTGGCCTGGCTGCGCCGCTTCTTCTTTGGCTCGGGCGAGGGCGAGGGGCTGCGGGCCGTTGGGCTGCGCACCGCCGTGGAGTCCCTGGGGGACATCGACGCGCGCGCCGTGAACTCCATTGAGGTGGGCGGCGGCGTGAACGTGCGCGTGGGCCGCTACGGCCCCTACCTAGAGGACGCCGAGGGCCGCCGCGCCCCGCTGCCCAGCGACGTCGCCCCCGACGAGCTCACCGCCCAGAAGGTGGCCGAGCTCTTCGAGCGGGCCAGCGACGACGGCCGCGAGCTCGGCATCGACCCCGTCACCGGCCACGTCATCATCGCCAAGGACGGCCGCTACGGCCCCTACGTCACCGAGGTCCTACCGGAGGAAGGCCAAGCGGAGGGGGCGGCTAAGGAGGCAGCGTCGGCCACCGGCGCCACCAAGACGGGCGCCCGCAGGAAGGCGGCCGCCAAGCCGCGCACCGCCTCCCTGCTCAAGAGCATGGACCTGGCCACCGTCACGCTGGACGACGCACTCAAACTGCTGTCGCTGCCGCGCGTGGTGGGCGTGGACACCGACGGCGTGGAGATCACTGCGCAGAACGGTCGCTTTGGGCCCTACCTGAAGAAGGGCACGGACTCGCGCTCGCTGGCCACCGAAGAGGAGATGTTCACCATCACCCTGGAGCAGGCCAGCGCCATCTACGCCCAGCCCAAGACGCGCGGGGTGCGCGGGGCCGCCAAGCCGCCGCTACGCGAGTTCGGCGAGGACCCGGTCAGCGGCAAGAAGGTCACCGTCAAGGAGGGCCGCTTTGGGCCCTACATCACCGACGGCACCACCAATGTCACCGTGCCGCGCGGGGAGGACCCGGCGGAGCTGACGCAGGAGCGTGCCTTCGAACTGCTGCAGATCAAGCGGGAAAAGGGCCCGGCCAAGAAGGCCCCCGCCAAGAAGACGACCGCAAAGAAGACGACGACCAAGACGGCGGCGAAGAAGCCCGCTGCGAAGGCGGCGTCGGCCAAGAGCGCAGCTACCAAGAGCACGGCGGCCAAGTAGGAGGCGTCGCCTGGCGGCGGAGGCGCTCGGCGTGGGGCTGAGTTGTCGGCCGGCGCGGCCGAGGAGGAGGCCGGCGCGGGCTGAGTTGTTCGGTGTGGGCGGGAGGTCTGCTTGGGTGCACCGGCGCGGGCGGTTAGTCGGGCCGCAGGCCGGTGGGCGCTAGGGTTGACTCATGCACACGCCGTTTGCCCCCGTTCCCGTCGTGCCCGCCAGCGGGTTGTTCGTGGCCTTCGAGGGAGGCGACGGCAGCGGCAAGACCACGCAGGTGCGCGCACTGGCGCAGCGCCTAGAGGAGGCCGGGCGTGAGGTAGTCACCTCCCGCGAACCGGGCGGCACCCCGCTGGGGGAGGCCATCCGCAACCTGCTGCTGCACGGCGACGACATGGGTGCGCGCGCGGAGGCGCTGCTCTACGCCGCCTCGCGTGCCCAGCACGTCGATGAGCTGATTCGACCGGCCCTGGAGCGCGGCGCCGCTGTGATCACGGACCGTTACTGGGACTCCTCCATCGCCTACCAGGGGGCGGCGCGCCAGCTGGGCGGTGACGAGGTGGCGGCGCTGTCCCACTGGGCCACCGCCGGCCTGGCCCCGCACCTGACCGTGCTGCTGGACCTGCCGGTGGAGGAGGCTGCGGCGCGGCGACGCAACGAAGGGCGGGGCGCCGAGGACCGCCTGGAGCGTGAAACGGCTCAGTTTCACGAGCGGGTGCGCGCGGGCTACCTGGCCCTGGCGGCGCAGGCCCCGCAGCGCTACCTGGTGCTGGATGCCCGCGCCGGCGTGGTGGAGCTGGAGCAGCAGATCTGGGCGCGGGTGCAGCAGCTGCTCGCGTAGGCGGCCGGCGGGTCGCTGGTCGGGGCGTGCAGGTCGCTGCGTCAGGATGAAACCGGGTACGTCAAGATGAAGCAGGTGGGGCGGACTGGTAATCCAGTCCGCCCCACCGTTCGGTTCGAGTCATGGCGCGCCCTTATGGGGCGCCGTCATCCCGCGCTGTCAGCGCTCGCAGGCCACGCCGTCTCCGTCGCGGTCCAGCTTCGGGCGGTAGCCGGGTTCGCCGCGGTACAACGGAGCGGCTCCGGCGGCCTTGGCTTCGCTGCAGTTTCGGAAGTAGACGTCCTCCTGCACCGGTGCCGGCTCCGGAGCGGCCTCCTCGTAAACTGGCTCGGGCTCTGCAGGCTGCTCGTGGCTGCCCCAATCGGGATTGCCGCCCTGCTCTTCGGGTGCTGCGCCGCCACCGTCGTTGGGCACCGCCACCTCCTCCGGGGTAGGAGTCGGGGTGGGCATGACGCTGGGGTCCCAGGCGCGGTCGGCATCGAGCGGGATTCGCTGCTCCGGGCAGCCCTGCAGGATAGCGGCGATCGCATCGCGCTCGGCAGCGGTCATCCAAAGGTCGTACTTGTACTTGACCGCCACCTGACGCGCCACGTACTGGCAGCGGAAGGGCTTGTTCGGTGGCAGCCAGGTGGCGGCGTCACCGTCCCCCTTTTGCTGGTTGGAAGGCCCGTCGACCGCGAGGAGGTTGAGCGGATCGTTAGCGAATTCGGCGCGCAGGGCGTCATCCCACTGGCGTGCACCCTTTTGCCAGGCGTCGGAAAGCGCGACCACGTGGTCGATCTGCACGGCCTCGGAGGTGTCCTCCCCGCGCACAAAGGCGATCTTTTGCCCGGTGAAGGGGTCGAATAGCGTGCCGCTCTCCGCCACACAGTCATTGGTGCCGGGCTTGATCACAAGGTCAGAGAGGTCGCGGCGCAGAATGTCATTTCGCGTGTCGCAGCCATTCCGGTCCGTGTCCAGCCAGCGTTGCCCAAAGAGATTGCGGTCGTAATCGTTTGCCTGTGCCCGTCCCTTTATCCGCAGCTTGGCGAGCACGTTCAAGGCGGTTTCCGGCTGGCCCGACGAATCGAGCAATGCCGCCCGCTTGGTGGGAGTGGGCGTAGGGGTGGGGGTGGGTGAGGGCTTGGGGCTAAGCGTGGCGCTCGGGGTCTGCGTAGGTGAAGGGGGCGGGGGCGCGGCTGTCGCCTCACCAGAAGCGGCCTGCGTGGCAGTGGGAGGAGCGAGAAAGCCGCCTGCGATGATCATGGCGAGGCCCACCAGGCCCGCAGATAGAGCCGGCCGCTTTAGCCCGCCCACCACGGGAGTCAGGAAGGACTTCTTGGCCACCGCGTGCCAGATGCTGGTGATGCCAATAACGAGCCCACTAAAGGCCAGTCCGAGGCCAAAACTATCCGCGAACGCCCCGAGTGTGAGCAGGCCGAGGATCGCGTACCCCGCCATCTTCAACTTTGACATCTTGCTGCATTCCTTGCGCTAATTAGGGACGCCAACACAACGCGAGTGATTGTGCGTGCCTATAGCATGTTTGAGCAAATTTCGCCGGACCCCTTCTCTCTTTGTGGATATCCCCGGTTGGGGCGGGGGAGTCTCGGTCCCGGCAAAGTCTCTGCCGCCCGCTGCACTGTGCGGGCGGCCTGGTGCCGGCTCACCCTTACCCCGCTCCTGCTGCCTGGCCCTGCCGTCTTGCGCCTGGCGCCAGGGCAGAGGGCGGTATCTGCGCCGTGGAGCCGGATTCCCGTCGGCCCCCACCGCCCGCGGACGGAGGCACTGGCAGCGCATCCACCGCTACCCCAACCCGTCGAGCCCCCACCGCCCGCAGACGGAGGGACTAGATGTTGGCGCCTCGGGATAGGGTGATTCCATGAGCGTGTGGGATTCCCTGGTTGGGCAGCAGCCGGCAATTGAGGTGCTTTCGCGTGCCGTGGCCGACCAGCGCTCCATGACCCACGCTTGGCTCATCACGGGCCCGCCCGGCTCGGGGCGTTCGGTGGCGGCGCGCGCGTTCGCGGCGGCCCTACAGTGCGACCAGCAGCCCGCAGGCTGCGGCAGCTGCCACGCCTGCACCACCTCCATGCAAGGCAAGCACCCGGACGTGACGGTGGTGGCGACCGAGAAGGTGACGATCTCGATTGCGGAGGTGCGTTCCCTGGTGGCGCTGGCGCAGCGCTCCCCGGCGGCGGGCAAGTGGCGGGTCATCATCGTTGAGGACGCCGACCGCATGATGGAGTCCACCTCCAACGTGCTGCTCAAGGCGATCGAGGAGCCCCCCGCCCGCACCGTGTGGATACTGTGCGCCCCCTCCCCGCTGGACGTGATTACCACCATCCGCTCTCGCTGCCGCGGCCTGTCCCTGCGGGTGCCCCCGGTGGACGACGTTGCCGCCCTACTGGTGCAAAGGGACGGCGTGGACCCCGAGGTGGCCGCCGTGGCGGCTAGAGCCGCGCAGTGCCATGTCGGTATGGCCCGCCACCTGGCGCGCGACCCGGAGGCACGTGAACAGCGGCGTCGCCTAGTGACCGGGCCGGCGACGGTGCGGAACGTGGCCGACTGCGTGGTGGCGGCCAACGAACTGGTGGAACTCGCCACGAACCAGGCTAAGGAACGCGCTGAGGAGCGCAACCAGGCGGAGAAGGCCGAGCTGCTGCGCACCCTGGGCGCGGAGGAGGGTGGACGCCTCACCCCGGCCGTGCGCGCCCAGGTGCGTCAACTGGAGGAGGACCAGAAACGCCGCCAGACCCGAATGCAGCGCGACACCCTGGACCGGGTGCTGGTGGACCTGCTCAGCCTCTACCGCGACGTCTACTGCGCCCAGGTAGGGGCCGGCGTGGAACTGGTCAACGCCGACCTGGCCGACCTCGTCCGGCAGCTGGCCCAAGAGAGCGACCCGCGCCGCACACTCTTCCGCATCGACGCGGTCAACCAGGCGCGCCAGCGCATCGCCGCCAACGTTGCGCCACAGCTCGCGGTGGAGGCGATGGCCGTGAATCTGCGGCCGCTAGCGCAACTGGCCTAGAGTGGGAAGAAGGGCGGGAGAGACGTCGTCCACATTCATCCTCAAGGGTCATGCCTGCCCTACACGCGGGCCGTAATCTGTAGGGCGTGAATGCAAAGAAACCAAATGTCCTACTGACGCTGGCCGTGGTAAGTGCCCTATTGGGCGCCACCTCCGTGGGCGTGGCCGGGTACAAGCTGGCCACGTTCGACGCCGCCTCCGCCGGGGAGCAGCCAGGCAAGACCGCCCCCTCCGGAGACGCCAGCAAGAGCCCGGACGCGGACCAGACCACCGAACCGGGCGAAGAGCTGCGCTTCGCCGCCAACCCGCGCCCGGCCGACATGCCGGCAGCCCCCACGGGCCTGGAGCAGTTCTACGGCCAGGAAATCCAGTGGGAAGAGTGCGAGGACGGCGCGGGCGGCAACTGGGCGTGCGGTACCGTCGAGGTCCCGCTGGACTACAGCAAGCCGGACGGGGAGACCATCGAGATCGCCCTCAAGCGACACAAGGCCGAGGACCCGATTGGTTCTTTGCTGGTGAACTTCGGTGGGCCGGGCGGCTCCGGCACCCACAACATTGAAGGCGCACTGGACTACTCCTTCACCACCGACCTGGCAGACGCATACGACATCGTGGGATTCGACCCGCGCGGCGTCCACCGCTCCGCCCCGATCAAGTGCCGCACCTTCGAGCAGATCGACGAGGACAACGCGGCCACCGCCCCGTTCGTGCGCGGCAAGGAAGCCTGGGACGAGATCGCGGCCTCCGGCAAGGAATTCGCGGACCTCTGCATGGAGAACACCGACGTCGAGCTGCTCAAGAACATCAACACGGTGTCCACCGCGAGCGACGTCGACATTCTGCGCGACGCGCTCAACGACGCCGAGCTCTACTACCTGGGCTACTCCTATGGCACCCACCTGGGGGCCCGCTACGCGGAGATGTTCCCCGCCAACGCCGGGCGCCTGGTGCTGGACGCCGCAGTGGACCCGGCCTTGTCCTCCGCCGAACTGGCGGTGGGGCAGGCCAAGGGCTTCGAAATGTCAGTGCGCGAATACATTCGCGTGTGCCAGGAGGACAGTGACTGCCCGTTCAAGGGCAGCGTCGATGAGGGCGCCCGTCAACTCAAGGCCTTCTTCGACAAGACGGTCACCAACCCGCTGCCCACCGCAGACAAGGAGCGCCCGCTCACCGGCGGCATGCTGGTATCCGTGGTGCTCGGCTCCATGTACATGACCGACATCTGGCCGATGCTCACCGAAGGCATGCGGGCAGCGATAGAGAAGAACGACGGCTCCAGCCTGCTGGTGCTACTGGACCTGCTCAACGAGCGCGACTCCGACGGCTCCTACCCGACCAACTCTGACGACGCCTTCCCCGTCATCTCCGCCATGGACTACCCGGTGGGGACCAGCGACACCGCCGTGTGGGAAAAGCAGGCTGACGAGATCCTGGCTGCTGCCCCGACCGTCGGCGAGTACTTCCTCTACTCCGACGCCGATCGCTCCGCCTGGCCGCTCGAGGCCACCGGCAAGCTCGGCAAGGTGCGTGCCGCCGGGGCCAAGCCGATCCTGGTGATCGGTGGCAAGGGCGACCCGGCCACCCCGTACGAGTGGTCCGTGTCCCTGGCCGACCAGCTGGAATCCGGCGTGCTGCTCACCTACGACGGCTTTGGGCACGGCGCCTACGGCGAGGACAAGCCCTGCGTGGCCGACACCGTGGACGCGTTCCTCATCGAGGGCAAGGTGCCCGAGGACGGGAAGGTCTGCAAGTAGGAAACTGCTACACGGCGCCGCTGAGCGGGCGGGGCGGGGGAGTTCCCGCCCCGCCCGTTCGGCTCTTGGCGTTTGGCGTTTGGCGTTTGGCGTTTGGCTCCCGGCGCTCGGCCCGCAAGCCCGTCGGCCTGCAAACCAGCCGGCCCGCAACGCGAGATTGACTAGCCCTCCAGCGCACGCGCCCAGTTGTCCGACGCTCCACCCGCCGCCCCTACACCTCGCCCGCTCGGCGCCTGACGTTCCACTTGCCGCCCCTACACCGTGCCCGTTCGGGCGGTCTTCTCCCACCCCAGTGCCGACCTACTCCAGCGCTCACCATGTATGGCGGCTGTTTCTCCATCGCGTGGCCATGGGGAACCGGTATGGACGACGTTCCTCCGGGCGTCCCGCCCTGTCGCTCTCGTCCCCCTCCCTGGCCCGACCGACCCCGCCATGCCGGAAGGTTTCACGGTCCCTGGCGCCTCGTCTCGTCCCCCGGTCCGACCGACCCCGGGGCGGGCGGCGTTGCGCAACCGGTTGTGGGGTTTGTCGACCTTTTGCGGGTTTGGTGCAGCTCTTGTGGGTTTGGTGCACCGGTTGAGGGGTTACCGGCTCGGGTAGGCCCTCGAGAGGTTCACTAAGCCCACGACCGGTGGGGAAACCCTACGAGAGGTGCAGTAAGCCCTCAATCGCTTGCGCACGTGCCCATCGCGCGGCAGGGGCGTGGATAGGGTGCCTAGTCCGTGACGGCATCGTCGGCGTGTTCCTGGGAGCGGGCGGAATCGGAGCCTGGGCTTGAGTGGTTGGGTGCGGGGCGTCCAGTGTGGTGCCTCGGCTCTGGTGCCCGGGCTGTGGTCGTCTGGGGTCGGGCGTCGGACCTTGCGCCCGGCGCCAGGTGGTGGGGGTCACGGCCAGTGCGGTTTGTGCCCGGTGGCCCATCTTCGCTAGCATGTACGGTGCTGCTTGCAGCGCCGCCGCCTTAGCTCAGTCGGCAGAGCGATTCACTCGTAATGAATAGGTCAAGGGTTCGATTCCCTTAGGCGGCTCCGATGCCTCCCACGTAGAACGTGGGAGGCATAGCTCTTTCTGGCGCGGCTGTCAGAAACCTGGAGGTGGGATGCTGGCCCATGCCCATGCCCATGCCCATGCCCATGCCCATGCCCATGCCCATGCCCATGCCCAGGCCCAGGCCCAGGCCTCGCCGCCAGCTTCGCCGCCAGCTTCGCCTCTTGGCCCGGCCCGCTCGCGGGCCTGACATTCGCCCGCGCAGGGAGCCCGCGCCGGCGATGCGGAGCCGATTTCGACGCCCCGTCCGAACTCGCGAGCCCGGCTCTGTGACGCGCGCCCGGCTCGGGAAATGTCCGGTGCCGCCCCGCCCGTCTGCGGTGGCGTGCACGGGCTGCCCGGGCCTTCAATCGCGCTAGGAACTGAGCCAAGGCGTGTCGCTAAGTGCATGTGCGAAACGTCGTGAAGACATTGCCACTCGCCTCCTCTCGGGCCTCCGGTGTACACATGGAGGCCCGCCAGCAATTGTGGATTCGCCAAATAGGGGCGCTGATCTAGACAAGTCCTGAATGTCTGCTGGAGCCCCGCTGATAAGCGAGTGAAATGACCGGTGAAGGTGCCTGAGTGCCGACGCGTTCCAAAGTTGAACTTTTAGTAGCGTGGGCAAAAGGCGCGGCTTCCAAGGTTAGACGCCTCTAACAATGTGTTCACCCTCGCGTAACGATGGGGCGCTAGATCTGGCCATTCTGCGCCTGTGGCTTGCCCTGGGTGGGCCAGTCACCCCGGGTGAACTGTTGCGGCTGCCACTATTCATTCTGCGTCGACACGCGGAATTCATTTGTTGAGTTGCAACAATGGCACAGTTTTAGGTTATTGTTTGTTACGAGATCTTTGATCTGCTCAAATTAATCAACCACGTCCCACATACTGAGGAGACTCCATGGCCTGGAAGACCAAGACCGAGCGCTTCATGCTCGACGACATTGATGGCTCGACCGCTACTGAGGAGATCTCGTTCGCATTCGAGGGTGTCGCATACGAGATCCACCTGAATGAGGAGCACGCTAACGAGCTGCGTGAGGCTCTTGCCAAGTTCGTCGACAATGCTCGCCGCGCCGGCGGTCGTCGCCGCCGCCGCGCCGGTGCCGCCACCGGCCGCACCTCTGACGCTGCCGCCATCCGTGCCTGGGCCCGCTCTCGCGGCATCGAGGTGCCGGACCGCGGCCGAATTCCCGCCGACGTCCGCGAGCAGTACTACGCTGAGGTTGGCGCCTGAGCGCCTTCCATCCCGGTACCCGAGGAAGCGAAGGAATATGACCTACAAGCTAGTACTTCTCCGTCACGGTCAGAGTGACTGGAACGCCAAGAACCTGTTCACCGGTTGGGTTGACGTTCCGCTGTCTGACCTGGGCCAGCAGGAGGCCCGCCGCGGCGGCGAGCTGCTGAAGTCTGAAGGCATCGCCCCCGACGTTGTGCACACCTCCCTGCTGCGCCGCGCGATCATGACCGCGAACCTGGCGCTGGACTCCGCTGACCGCCACTGGATCCCGGTCAAGCGCAACTGGCGTCTCAACGAGCGCCACTACGGTGCCCTGCAGGGCAAGAACAAGACCCAGATCCGCGACGAGTACGGCGACGAGCTGTTCATGGAGTGGCGTCGTTCCTACGACGTTCCGCCGCCGGCCATCGAGCTGGGCAGCGAGTTCTCTCAGGACACCGACCCGCGTTACGCGGGCGAGCCGATCCCGGCCACCGAGTGCCTGAAGGACGTGCTCGAGCGCATGCTCCCCTACTGGGAGAACGAGATCGTTCCGGACCTCAAGGCCGGCAAGACCGTCATGGTGGCCGCGCACGGCAACTCCCTGCGCGCCATCGTTAAGCACCTGGACGGCATCTCCGACGACGAGATCGCGGGCCTGAACATCCCCACGGGCATTCCGCTGGTCTACGAGCTGGACGAGGACCTCAAGCCGGTCAAGGCCGGCGGCACCTACCTGGATCCGGAGGCCGCTGCGGCCGCCATCCAGGCTGTGGCCAACCAGGGCAAGGCCTGATCCCAGGCTGCCCGAAAAACGGGGCGGGGTGGAACCGATCGGTTCCACCCCGCCCCGCCCCTGTATCTGGGACACCTCCCGGCGCTAGTCTGCGCTGGCCACCACCTCGGTCTCGACCTGGGCCGTGAGCTGGCCCGTGACCAGGTAGGAGACGCGGTGGGCCAGCGAGACGGCGTGGTCCCCGAAACGCTCCAGGAAGCGGCCCAGCAGCACGGTGTCCACCACCTGCTGGCGGGTCATCTGGTGGTCGTCGTTGAGCGCGTACTGGAAGGTCTGGCGGTGCAGCTGGTCCAGCACGTCGTCCTCGCGGGCGATCTCAGCGGCGATGGACAGGTCCTTGGTGTCCACCAGTTCAATCACGCGGCGGGCCACGGCGCTCGCCTGACGGCCCATCTTCACCAGCAGGTCAAGGACGTCGGCGTCCACTGCGGCCTGCGGGTAGCGGCCGCGCGCGATCGAGGCGACGTGGCGGGCCAGGTCTCCCATGCGCTCCAGGGTCTGGGACATGCGCATGGCGGCGACCACCAGGCGCAGGTCTGCGGCCACGGGCGCCTGGCGGGCCAGCAGGGAGATGCAGAACTCGTCCAGGGACCGGTGCAGGTCGTTAATGCGCTCGTCTGAGTCGATCACCTGCTCGGCGAGCATCAGGTCCCCGGTGGCCAGGGCCTCGGTGGCCTTTTCCATCGCGGCGGCCACGTAACCGGCCATCAGTCGCAGGTCAGACCCCACCTGCTTGAGTTCCATGTGGAAAATCTCGCGCACGTCTTATTCCTCCAAAGCTCTGGACCGGGAGGTCCGGTGTTGGACCCAGTTGTGTGGCACGCCAAGTGTTTGACCTACCAGGGCCGACACTACTTCACCAGCCGCAAGTGAACGCCCGGCGCAGGCTCGGTTAACAAACGGCAAAGTTTGCGCCCTCGCCGGGTGTCCTGGCCGGTGCGCCCGATACGCTTCGACCCATGCCCCAGTCTTTGCTCGTGTTGGCCGGCCTGCTCGGCATCTTTGTTGGGGCGGCGGCCGTCTTTTCCTTCCAGCTTTCTGACCGCCAGTTGCGGCCCGCCCCCGCAACGGGGGACGACGCTGAGCTGGACGCCCTTTCTGTGCTTTCCGCCCTGCGTTCCTCCGTGGTGCTATTGGATGAGGACGACGACGTTCAGCGCGCCTCTGCGGGCGCTTACGCGATGGGCATTATTTCTGCCGACCGGCTAGCCAACGCCCAGGTGGCCAAGATGGTGGAGGAGACCCGGCGCACGGGACTTCCCGCCAGCGAGAAGCTGGCGTTGCAGCGCTCGCGCCTGGAGGGCAGCGGGCTCATTTACGTGGACGTGCACGTGGCGCAGCTGACCCGTGGGCGCGTGCTTTTGCTGTTGGACGACCGCACCGAGGCCACGCGGCTGGAGCACACGCGTCGGGACTTCGTGGCTAACGTGTCCCACGAGTTGAAGACCCCGGTGGCGGCTATCGCGATGCTGGCGGAGACGGTGGAGGCGAACGCGGACGACCCGGAGGTGGTGCGCCGCTTCTCCGGGCAGATGAGCCTGGAGGCGCTGCGCTTGGGCAAGCTGGTCCAAGAGATCATCGACCTCTCCCGGCTGCAGGAGCCCGACGCCCTGGTGGACCCGGAAATCGTCTCGCTGGATGCCGTGGTGGCGGAGGCCGTGGACCGCGTCAAGGTGGTGGCCCAGGCCGCCCAGGTGGAGCTCGTCGTGGGCGGCGACACCGGAGTGCATGTATACGGGGATGCCGGGCTGCTGGCCACCGCCGTGCGCAACCTGCTGGACAACGCGGTGCGTTATTCGCCGGCCCGCACGCGCGTTGCGGTGGGGGTGAACGTCGTCGGAATGGAAGTGCGCGTGGCGGTGGTGGATCAGGGCATCGGTATCGCCCCCGAGCACAAGGAGCGCATCTTCGAGCGCTTCTTCCGCGTGGACCGGGCGCGCTCGCGGGAGACTGGGGGCACCGGGCTCGGCCTGGCGATCGTCAAGCACGTGGCCGCCAACCACGGCGGGAGCATCCAGGTGTGGTCCGCGCCGGGCAAGGGCTCCACGTTCACGCTGGTGCTGCCCGTGGCCACACTGCCCACAGACATGCAGGAGGCGAAATGACCAGGATCCTGGTGGTGGAGGACGAGGCCGCGATCCGCGAGCCCCTCATGTTCTCCCTGCAGCGCGACGGCTTCGAGGTGGTGGGCGCCGCCAGCGGTGTCGAAGCGCTGGAGCAGTTCGCCCTGCACGACCCGGACATGGTGCTGCTGGACCTGATGCTGCCGGGCAAGTCCGGCACCGAGGTTTGCCACGAGATCCGGCGCTCCTCCCAGGTGCCCATCATCATGCTCACCGCCAAGAGCTCCGAGATCGACCGGGTGGTGGGCCTGGAGATCGGGGCCGACGACTACGTCACCAAGCCCTTCAGCTACCGGGAACTGGTGGCGCGCATAAAGGCCGTGCTGCGGCGCGGCAGCCGGGAGGCGGCCGCGCCCGCCACCACCGTGCTGCAGGTGGGGCGGGTGCAGATGGACGTGGAGCGTCACGAGGTGCGCGTGGACGGGCAGGTGATCTCCCTGCCGCTGCGGGAGTTCGAGCTGCTGGAGCTGTTCCTGCGCAACCCGGACCGGGTGCTCACGCGCGGGCAGATCATCGACCGGGTGTGGGGGCCCTACCACGTGGGCGACTCCAAGACGCTGGACGTGCACGTCAAGCGGCTGCGCTCCAGGATCGAGGAGGAGCCCGCCAACCCTCAATTACTGCGCACGGTGCGCGGCCTGGGGTACAAGTTCGTCACGCCGTAAAACTCATCTTTGCCCTGTTTTCCTTGGAATTTCGTGGTATTCTTGGGGGGCGCGAATTCCTAGGAGTATTCAATTATGAGTTTCAGTGTCGGTGAAACAGTCGTCTACCCGCACCACGGTGCTGCCACGGTTGAGGCAATCACGGAGCGGGTGATCCGGGGAGAGAAGCGCACCTACCTGACGCTGCGCGTTAACCAGGGAGACCTGACCATCCAGGTGCCGGCTGACGCCGTGGACCTGGTGGGCGTGCGCGAGGTGGTGAACGAGGACGGCCTGGAGGCCGTGTTCGACGTGCTGCGCGCCGACTACGCCGAGGAGCCCACCAACTGGTCGCGTCGCTTCAAGGCCAACACCGAGAAGCTGGCCAGCGGCGACGTGGTCAAGGTGGCCGAGGTCGTGCGCGACCTGTCCCGCCGCAAGGCCGGGCGTGGCCCCTCCACCGGCGAGAAGCGCATGCTGGTGCGTGCCCGCCAGATCCTGGTCTCCGAGCTGGCCCTGGCAGAGGGCGTGGACGAGTCGGTGGCCGAGGCCCGCCTGGACGAGGTCCTAGAGCTGCCGGCCTCCGAGTAACCCGCCGCGAAAGCGCCTGCACAGCCCCGCTGTGTGGGCGCTTTCCGTTCCCGCCAAGGAGCAAAAATGACTGACGTGCAGCCGCAGGCCTGGGCCGTGCTCACCGCCGCAGGCTCGGGCACCCGCCTGGGCGCCAACCTGCCCAAGGCCATGGTGGAGGTCGCAGGCGCGCCCATGCTCGCCCACGCCCTGAGCGGCCTGCTGGCCTCCGGGGTGGTGGAGCGCGTCGTGGTCACCGCTCCCGACCAGTGGCTGGGCCAGTTCACCGAGGTGGCCCGGGCCGCCGCAGCCCTTGCAGGCCCCCGAGCCCCGGGCGGCGCCGGCGAGGCCGAGCGCGTGCGCGTCGTGCCCGGCGGAGCCACCCGCCAGGCCTCGGTCGCCGCCGGGCTGGCCGAGCTCGCCAGGTGGGCAGTGCAGCCGGGCACCGAGCCGGCTGCCGCACCGGCCGCCACGCCGGGTGGCGCGCCAGCACAGGGGCAGAAGGCCGACGTCGGCCACCAACAAATCGTGTTGGTGCACGACGCGGCGCGCTGCCTCACCCCGCCAGCCCTCATCGCGCGCGTGGCCCAGGCCGTGGCGGCCGGACACGGCGCGGTGGTGCCCGGCCTGCCAGTGACCGACACGATTAAGGAGGTAGGCGGGCAGGGCAGCGTCGTCCAAGTGACCGCCACCCCGCCGCGCGCCCAACTGCGCGCCGTGCAAACCCCGCAAGGATTCACCTGGGACGTCCTCACCCGCGCCCACGCCGCCGGCACCGGGCGCGCCGGAAACGAGCAGGACGCCGCCAGCGACGACGCCGCCCTAGCCGAAGCGATCGGTGAGGTAGTGGCGGTGGTGCCGGGGGAGTCGGCCGCGCTGAAGATAACCACGCCCCTTGACTTGTACCTAGCCGAAAAACTCGCGGCAGACGCGGCAGGAAATTAACAAAAAACCCGCACCTGGTGCGCCGAACTAGGGAATTGGCTAGCGCAAGCCCTAGGCTCGCCTAGCGTGAGCACAACCCACAACAGTTCCGCCCCTGCGGGAGACGCCCTCCCCGCCGCGACCGAGGGCGGCGCAGCTGCCACCGTCGAAAGCGCCGCAGCGCCCCCGAAACGAAAGGGCAAGCGCGGCAGGCGCGAAAAGAAGAACAACGAGATCTGGAACTGGCCAGTCATCGCCTGGGCACTGTGGGACTGGGGCTCCTCCGCGATGGCCGCCATCGTCACCACGTTCGTCTTCAGCGTCTACTTGACCTCCGAGGCCTTCGGAAACGTGGACGTCTCCACCGCCCAGGTCAGCGCCGGCCTGGCCATCGCCGGACTCATCATCGCCATCCTGGCCCCCATCAACGGCCAGCAGGCGGACAAGGCCGGCAAGGGCGTGCTGCTGCTTGGCTTCAACACCTTCATGATGATCCTCATCATCGTGGCGATGTTCTTCGTGAACCCGCGCGGCGACTACCTGCCCGACTGGCTGATGCAGGCCATGCGCGCACTGCCTGACTTCATCCTGCCCGACGACGCCTCGCCAACCCAGGTCATGCTGGTGCTCGGCATCATCCTGCTGGGCCTGGGCAACATCTTCTTCGAGTTCGCCTCCGTCAACTACAACGCCATGCTCGCCGCCATCAGCAACGAGCGCACCATCGGGCGCGTCTCCGGGCTCGGCTGGGGCCTGGGCTACCTGGGCGGCATCGTGCTGCTGCTGCTGGTTTTCGTGGGGTTCATCAGCCCCGAGGTCGGCTGGTTCGGGGTGACCCCCGAGAACGGGCAGCATGTGCGCGTCACCATGCTGGTCAGCGCCCTGTGGTTCTTCGTGTTCGCCATCCCCGTGCTGTTCACGCAGAGCGGCGTGGGCAAGCGGCGGGCCGCCAAGAAGCTGCTGGCCCGCGCGGACCTGTCCAAGGCCGACCTGCCCACCACCGTCGCCCTGGTGCGTACCGCCGCCGCAGAGACCAAGGGCAAGGGCCTGTTTAGCGCTTACCGAGCCGTGTGGGGCACCATCCGTATGCTGGCCAAGAAGAGCCCCTCCACCCTTTTGTTCCTGGGCGCGTCCGCGATCTTCCGCGACGGCCTGGCCGGCGTGTTCGCCTTCGCCGGCATCATCGCGCTGGGCACCTTCGGCTTCGCCGACGGCGAGGTGATCGTGTTCGGCATCGTTGCCAACGTGGTGGCCGGCATCGCCACCATCATCTTCGGCGCCCTGGACGACAAGCTGGGCCCCAAGACCGTCATCATCATCTCCCTGGTCTCCATGATCCTCTCCGGCATCGGCGTGTTCCTGCTGGCCGGCGGCGGCAAGGCCGTGTTCTGGGTGCTGGGCCTGATCCTGTCCATCTTCATCGGCCCCGCCCAGTCCGCCTCCCGCACCTACCTGGCCCGCCTGATCCCCAAGGGCCGCGAGGGCGAGATCTTTGGGCTCTACGCCACCACCGGGCGCGCCGTCTCCTTCCTCTCCCCGGCCCTGTTCTACGGCGCCATCAAGCTCGCCCAGGGCATCCTGGGGCCGGGCGCGCGCGTGCAGCACTACGGTCTGCTGGGCCTGATCCTGGTGCTGTTCGTGGGCCTGCTGCTCCTGCTACCCGTGCACGCCGTGGCCTCCCCGAAGGCCGCGCGCAACGGCAAGTCCGTGTCCAGCGACGTCTTCGGGGAGAAGTGATGCTGCCCCGAGAAGCGATGGCGCCCCGAGAAGGGATGCTGCTGCCCCGCACCGGGATTGGCACCGACGTCCACGCCTTCAGCGCAGACGCCGAGCGCCCGCTCATGGTGGCGCTGCTGGAGTGGCCCGACGGGCCCGGCCTGGAGGGGCACTCGGATGCCGACGTGGTGGCGCACGCCCTCTGCGACGCCCTGCTCAGCGCCGCCGGGCTGGGGGACCTGGGGTCCAACTTCGGCACCGCAGAGCCGCAGTGGGCCGGGGCGCCCGGGCGGGTGCTGCTGGCCGAGGCGTGCCGGCGCGTGCGGGCCGCGGGCTTCGAGGTCGGCAATGCCTCCGTGCAGCTGATCGGGCAGCGGCCCCGGATCGGGGGGCGGCGCGGGGAGGCCGAGGCGGCCCTGACGGAGTGCGTGGGGGCCCCGGTAGCCTTCAGCGCCACCACCACCGACGGCCTGGGCTTCACCGGGCGCGGGGAGGGCGCCGCCGCGATCGCGACGGCGCTGGTCTACCCGGCTGCCTGAGGGGTTTCTACGGCGAAACTTGTCCAAACGCGTTGAGCCTTGTCCATAGCGGGGTCGCCATCTCCCGCGCTGCGCAGGTCCGCCCCTCCCGGTCTCCCGCGCTAAACCGGTCGACCTAGACCTTGTGCACTCGACCTAGACTTTGCGTGGTGTTCTAAGGTCTAGGTCGGCTGCATAAGGTCTAGGTCGTACGAATTTGAAGCAAATGGACGACGTTCCGCCCACACCACGCGCGGCTCGGTGCCCGGAGCCTGGCGGGCTACGAGAGGGCGTCGCGGGACCTGCTCCACACTGAACACTTCACCGGGACCGCCTGCCGCGCCGCTGGCCAGGTGCAAAGGTGTGGCAAGGTGGCAACGTCGTCCATCTACCGGCCTGCCGCGCGCAGAATGCGGCCGACCAGTCGGTTTGTGTCTGAAAACTCGTCCCACCTGACGCGCACCACCTGCCACCCCGCATCCTGGAGGTCGCGCTGCCGATCCCACATTTCGCGCTTGGCGCGCTCAAATTCGGCAGTGGTCGTGCCGAGCTTGGCCATGCCGTCGAACTCGAATGCCAGGCGCCGGTCAGGCAACGCCATGTCGATGAAGTACCGGTTACGCCCAACCCATTGTTCGCACTGGGTGACAAGTGGTTCGGGGAAGAGCTGCAGTAGAAGATGGTGCAGCTTGGCCTCTGCGGGGTTCTCACAGCCGGCGTCAGCGGACTGAAGTATCTGGAGCGCCCGCCGACTGCCGTTGGTTGGCCCGCAGGTGTCTAGCAGTCTCTGCAGCGTCGCGCGGGCGCTTGCTTCTCGGGCTCTGGAGCCGACCAGATCGAAACGGTCGAAGGCGCTTAGCCTGCGCAGTATCCCGCTCACCGCGATGGCGGCCTCCTCTTCCGGAGCGGTTAGGGCAATCTCAACGGCCGTCTCCGGCAAAGAGTCCACCAGCAGGCCGGCTACCTCGATGGGCGGGAGCCGCTGGGCGCTCCAAACCTGCCGCAGCCGTTGCTCGCATCTCACGCCCTGGTGAACAACTGGTGGCAGCGAGCGCATTTTGGTGGGAGTGGGTGACCGAAGTGAGATGGTTCTGTGTGGGTACAGCGATGCAGTACGCCGTTGAAGCGGCGCACGAAAAACGTCTATGGGTCCCAAGAGACTCGTTGTCA
>NZ_JBZXJM010000016.1:0-17388 GCF_058725725.1 Buchananella sp. 103232
TACAACGAGTCTCTTGGGACCCATAGACGTTTTTCGTGCGCCGCTTCACTCCCTCACTCCGCTGCCGAACTGGCTGGTGCTGGCGCTGCTGGTGGCGGTCACGGTGCTGCTGGTCCTACTCTCACACCCGCGCGGGGGGCGAGTCGGCGCTGCCGCAGGGCGCGACAGTGCGGCGGGGCGTGCTGGTGGCGCGGGGCGCGCTGGTGCGGCTGGCGTCGGGGCTGATGCGCCGGCTCAGGCCGGCGGGAGCGCCGATGGTCCAGCCGAGGGCGCTGACGGGCCCACCGGGGCGGATAGGGGGCGCAGCTACTCCATCGCCCGCAGCCAAATCTCGCTCAAAGGTGGGGAAGGCAACAGTTAACGCCAGTTTGGTTGGTTTAGGTTTGGCTCATGATTTTTCCCAGCCTGGCCGCGCTGACGGCTACCCCCACCCCTAGCCCGGTCCCCGCCCCGGAGGCCGAGCAGCTCACCGGCATCGCGGCGTGGGCGGTCAACATCATGGAGACCCTGGGCGGCTTTGGGGCCGCCCTCCTGATCGCGCTGGAGAATCTGTTCCCGCCCCTGCCCAGCGAGGTAATCCTGCCGCTGGCCGGTTTCACCGCCTCCCGCGGCTCCATGTCCCTACCCGCCGTGCTGGCGTGGACCACCGCCGGCAGCGTTGTGGGCGCCCTGGCGCTTTACGGATTGGGGGCGGCGCTGGGCCGCGAGCGAACTCGTAAAATATTTAACAAGTTGCCTTTGGTGAAGATTGAGGATGTGGACCGCACCGAGGCCTGGTTCGTGAAATACGGTAAGTACACCGTTTTCTTTGGCCGCATGATTCCGATCTTCCGCTCGCTCATTTCCATCCCTGCGGGCGTTACGAAGATGAACCTCTGGCTGTTCACCCTGCTGACAACGATTGGCTCCCTCATTTGGAACAGCGTCCTTGTGGGGGCGGGTTACCTGTTAGGCGAGCAGTGGCACGTAGTCGAGGTCTATGTAGGAAACTTGTCGAAAGTTGTCCTCGCCATTATCGTTATTGCGGTAATCGTTTGGGTCGGATTCCAGTTATGGAACCGCCGGAAGGCGAAGGGGTCTTCCTCGCGTTGACGGGATGGGGATGCCAATGGCTGCCAGCACCGAGGCAATCGCAGGCGCTACCAACCGCTCATGGGAGCGCTGGGTGCACACGCTTAACAAGGCCGGCGGCGCCGAGCTCTCCCACTGCCAAATCGTTTCCATCGTCCGCTCAATGCTAGGACCGGAGGTTGTTTCCCCCGACTGGTGGGCGCAATCCGTCACGGTGACGTACGAGCAGCACATCGGCCGTCGCCAGCCCGGCCAAGCCGCCGACGGCTCCTACCAGATGTCCGTCTCCAAGACCCTGCCGGGCGAGCTGGACGAGGTCTTCTCCCGTTGGCTCAACTTCGTTGACTCGGTGCCGGACATCGGCGGGCTGACGTTCCTGAACACCCCTAACGCCTCCTCCACGCCGCGCTGGCGCTACTGGCGCGCCACCCTGGACGACTCGACCCAGGTGGTCATCTCCCTGACCCAGAAGGAGCCAGGGAAGGTGGGCATCACAGTGAACCACTCCAAGCTCTCCGGGCGGGAGTCGATCGGCCAGTGGCGCGCGGTCTGGAAGGACTTCCTGGAGGCCTGGTAGGGCGCTTTCCGGGCCCCGGAGGGAGCGCGAGAGGGCACGGGCTGTCCGACACAATGGGTGGGGCCCCGCACTAGCGTGCGGGGCCCCACCTTTGCTCTTCGGGAAGCCGAACCCTACCTGCAGGCAGCGGTTTCGCGAAGCTGAGCGGTGTCCGGGTGGTGCTCACACCACCCGGACACCGCGCTTACGGACGCAGCAGACGCTCCAGGCTGACCAGAACGCTGTCGTTGATGGACCGCTTGCCACCCAGCACGTCGATCGCGTCCACCTTGGCGCCCACCAGGGCGCGGCGGGTGGCGGAGGTGACGTCGTTGGACTTGACCAGCAGCAGACCCGCGTTGCCGGCCAGGGCCCGCGGACCCGCGGCCAGGGCATCGGCGAAGTCCGTGCCGGAGGCGATCACCAGCTTGTTCGCGTTCGCCGCGTACTCAGTGAACAGCTTGCCAGCGGTGTCGAAGCGGTCCACGCCCATGATGAGCTTGGCATTGCGGCCCGCCAGGCCGGAGTCGTCCATGATGCCGGCAGCGGCGCCACCGACCACCACCACGGGCTCCGTCTTGTAGTCGGCCAGCGTCTCACGCACGGCAGCCGGCAGCTTGGCACCCTGGGTGAGCAGGACCGCACCCTTCTCACGCCCGGCCGCCACGCCCGCGCCCAACGCGTCTGCGTAGGACAGGCCGGAGGCCAGGAAGAACTTCGCCGGGCGGTGGCCAAGGTCGGTGAGCTTGTGGGTGATCGCTACGGCCGTCTCGACGCGGTTGGCACCCGTGATTCGCTCGACCTGGATGCCGGCCAGGCGCAGGGCCTCAGCCTTCACTTCGCTGACGGAGTTCTTGCCGCCGACGATGTAGACCTTCTTCACGCCGGAGTCCAGCATCGCCTGGAGCACGGAGGGCTCCAGCGTTGCGGTCACCGAGAAGTAGAGCGGCGCCTTCAACGCACCGGCCAGCGGGCCGGAGGAGACGGCGTCGGCGTAGTTCTTGCCGGTGGCCAGCAGAGCGGTGCCCGGGGTGAACCCGCCGTCCTTGGCCGCCTCGATCGCCGTGGCCACGCGGTCCGCGCCCGCCAGACGCTTGATGGTCAGCGGCGCCGGCTGCGCCGGGGTGGACGGGACGGCCGGGGTGGACGGGGTGGCGGTGACCGTGGCCGACGCGCTGGCCGAAGCGGACGCGGAGGTGCTGACAGAAGGAGACGTGGACGCGGAAGCGCTGGCCGAAGTCGACGCGCTGGCCGAGGTAGACGCAGACGCGCTAGCGGAAGCAGACGTGGACGCAGAAGCACTGGCCGAAGTCGACGCGCTGGCCGAGGTAGACGCAGACGCGCTAGCGGAAGCAGACATCGACGCGGACGCGCTGGCCGAAGTCGAAGCGCTCGCCGAAGTCGACGCGGAGGCCGACGCACTCGCGGAGGCCGAGGTGGACGGCTCCGGCGCCGGCGTCGTGGAGACGTCGGCCGTGGCGCGCAGGGTCTCGCCGCCAACTACCACCTCGACGGCCAGCGGCCCCTCGAGGTTGGCCTGCTCGGTGCGCACCACGTAGGTGGTGTTAACCGCACGCACGGCACCGTCGTTGGGACGGCGCAGGTCCTGGCCACGCGCAGCGGCCGCCTGGCCCACCAGGGTGGCGGGCACAGTCTGCCCCTTGGCGTCACGCACGGTGACCGTGGCGGCAGCAACGTCGGCCACGGGCGCGCTCAGGTAGGCCAGGTTGCCGTCGGCCTCCACCTTCGCGTCGCCGCGCAGTTCCTTGGCCCACGTAACCTTGGGGTCGCCGTAGAAGTTGGCGCCGGCCAGGTTCAGCTCCACACCGCGAGCCGGCATGCGCTTGACGAAATCTTCGAAGCTGCGGTCGGCCTGCGGCGTCCACGCCACCTCAGCGGTGGCCATGAGGCGGGGGTAAAGGCGGAACTGGGAGTCCTTAATGCCACGGGTGTGCTCCGCCCAGAAGGCGGCGCTCACACCGAGCATGTGCTGGTCGCCAACAGCCGGGCCGGACAGGGAGGGGTCCCAGTTGTAGAACCGCTCCAGGTCGCACGGGGTGCTACCGCACGCCCAGCTCGGGCCGCCCAGGGCGTTGGTCTGCCGCTGCGGGAAGTAGGTGGTGGTGGCCGGGGACATGATCAGCTTCATGCCGCGCCCGGACAGGATGGCGTTGCGCACCTGCTGCGCGTTGCCGTTCCAGTACTGGATGACGGTCCCGTTGGGCAGCTTGCTCAGGTGAGCGGCAGCCTCGTTCCACACCATCGGGGTGCGACCACGAGCCGCGATCAGGGGCATGGTGCGCTCCATGAACGTGGCGTAGTCGGCCCCGGAGATGTTGTGGGGCTCGTCGCCACCGACGTGCAGGTACTTGCCCGGCATCATGTCGGTGACCTGGCCAAAGACGTGCGCCAGGAACTTGTAGGTGTTCTCGTTGCGAGCGCCCATGTTGGCGTCACCCACGGAGGTGTTGGTGATGACCGGAGTGGTCTGGCCCTCAGGCACCACCGGGTGGGAGCCGCCGCCGTTGAGCTGCGGGATCGCGTGCAGCTGGGCGTTGGAGTGCGCCGGGCCATCGATCTCGGGGATCACCTCGATGTTGCGGGCGGTGGCATAGGCGACGATCGCGCGGATGTCTTCCTTCGTGTAGAAGCCGGGGATGCCGGGCACGCGCGCCACGCCGTCGGTGACGGGGTCGTCCGCCTTGACGGAGATCGGGGCCCACTTCGCGGTGAGCACGGCGGTCTTGCCGGAGATGGAGGTCAGGCGCGTGTAGTCGATGTCGTCGCCAGCCACGCGGCCCTCGTTGGTGATCTCCACGCGCCAGGCCTGGTCGTCGGTCAGGTGCAGGTGCAGCTTGTTCAGCTTGACGTGCGCCATCTGGTCGATGATGCCCAGCATCTCGTCCTTGGTCAGGAAGGAACGCACCACGTCAACCATCAGGCCGCGGTACTCGTAGCGCGGCTTGTCCACGATGGTCTGGGCGGGCACCTCCCACGGGCCCTTCACGGCCTCGGTGGAGGTGGCCCACGGGCCGAGCAGCTGCAGCAGAGTGCGGGAGGCGTAGAACAAACCGGCCTCGGTCTTGGCCTTGGCGGTCACCCCGTCGGCCGTCACCTTCAGCTCGTATCCTTCGTCACCGCCCTCGGTCCAGGCGGCGTCCAGGACAAACTTGATCTTGCCGTCCTGGGAGATCGGCAGGTCGTAGCCGGTGGAGCGGCGCAGCAACTCCGCCAAGTCCTTCGCGGCGAACTCGCCACCGCCAGTGAAGCTAATGGAGGCGTTCGCCGGCAGGGTGAAGGTGCCCTCCCCCGCAACGACGCTGTCCGGCAGCGGGACTACCTTGGCGATGTCGGAGGCCGGCGGGGGCGGAGCGTCGGCCGTGCCCCAGATCTCAAACTCCCACAGCGAGGGGCCCCACTGGTTGCGCAGCGCAAAGGACTGCAGGCGCAGGTGGGTGGGCTTCACGCCCGCCGGGATGGTCAACGGGGTCTCGATGGACTTCTTGAAGCACCCATCCCCGGTCTTGGTGACGCGCTCGGAGGCGGGCTCGAAGGTCTGCCCGTCGGTGGAGTACTGGAACTGGTACTCAGTGGAGCAGGCGCCGGCCCACTGAATGCGCGCACGCTTGGCCACCGCGTTGGGCGGAAGCGTGACGGTCAGGTGGCCGTTGGCCTCGCCGCGACCGGACCAACGGGAGGCATCCGCAGCGCCCTGGTTGGCCGTACCACCGTTACCATCGTCGCCGTCCACGGCCTTCTCGGGCCCCCACTTGCCCGCCATCTCCACGCTAGAGGCAACCACCTGCTGCCCAAGGGCGATGTTCCGCTCCTCCGGCTCAGCAAAAGCGGAGGTGGTAGAGAGCAGGCTCAATGCGGCAACGCCTGCCAACACCCCCATCGCGCGTTGGGTGACTCGTCTTTGCATCACTTCTCCTTTGGGAGCAATCGCCATTGATTAGCAGCCACTGCTGCTGAACGTTCAAGCAGCAAGATAGGACTCCCCAAATCATGTGAGAAAAATGGCGCGAAATCAAGGTCAACCGAGCAACAAAGATCAGACCGCCTCTGTTCCTGCGGGCCCACCCGGTCTCACCAGGCGAAAAGGGGCTCCTCACTGATGAGAGCGCACGGGCAGGGAGTTGGGCTTCGAGCTGCTCCGCGGCTCAGCGCGCGGCGCTGTGGAGGCGGTGGGCGGCGTGTGCGGTGGCCGGCGCCGTCGGCGGTCACCGGCGCGGCGGGCGCAGTGGGTTGCCCCCGAGCGCACAAGCGTGCGGATGCCCTGCTGGAAGTCGCCCATGATCGCGCGGGGCTGCCCCCGAGCGCACAAGCGTGCGGTCGGGGTACATCCGACCGACCGGTGCCATGGCCCCAAGCGGTCACATGTACCCCGTTGCAGCATTTGCGAGCTTGGGGGGCCAGGGATAGAGGCTGCAGCCACGTCAGGAGACACCGGCGCCCCGTGGCAGCCGCCATGCTTGGCCGCCCGTGGTGGCTTGGCTTGGCCGCCCGGCCTTGCCGCCCGAGGTGGCCGACGCTCCACCCACCACCCGGAATCCACGCCGGCCCTCCCCTGACCGGCGCCCCGTGGCGGCCACCCCCGAGCGCACAAGCGTGCGGTCGGGGCACATCCGACCGACCGGTGCCATGGCACCAAGCGGTCGTATGTACCCCGTTGCAGCATTTGCGAGCTTGGGGGGGCCGCGGCCGCGCCCGAACTCATCCCTCCTTCCCCTGCCACACCCGCAGGAGGCCAGGCACCCCTTTCCTATCCGCGCCTGCCCACCCCGGCCGGGGTGTGCGCAAACGCTTGCGCCTTTGTTGCAGCTCCCGAGCCTTTGTTGCAGCTCTTGCGCCTTTGGGCGACCTTTTCAGCCGTTAATCAGCCCCGTAGCGCCACGAGAGGTGCAAGAAAGCCACAACCGGTGCAACAAGGGCTCAACAGGAACCGTAAAGGCACAACCGGTTGCGCAACGACCAGCGGCCCTGCCCGACGCGCCCCTCGGGTCCAGTCCCCACTCTGGTCGCCACGGAAGCCGGTCCAGAGAGAACGGGCCTCCCCACCGGACCACCTCAATGGCCCCACACGCTCTCGTCTGAGAAGGGCCTGAAATGGGCCAAAACGAGCGGTCGGCCCTCCCACCGAAGCGGAAGGGCCGACCATGCGCCCCGGGGACCTCACCCGCCTAGGAAGGTGAGTGCCCCAGTGCCTCCCGGCTGTGGTACCCGGCTAGCGGCGCCGCTTGCGCGCAGTGAGCACCAGCAGACCACCAGCTGCCAGGGCTACCGCCCAGGGCAGGACTTGGGCGGCGTCGCTACCGGTCTTGGCCAGCTTGCCCGTGCGCCCCGGGGTCGGAGCCGCAGACGGAGTCGGCGACGGCGCCGCCGGCGGTGCCGTGGGCTGGCCCGGCTGCGAAGGCGTCGGCGTCTGCGACGGCGTCTGCGACGGAGTCGGCGTGCCCGACGGAGTCTCGGACGGAGTTTCACTCGGGGTCTGCGACGGAGTCGGCGTACCCGACGGAGTCTCAGACGGAGTCTGGCTCGGCGTCTGCGACGGCGTCGAGCTAGGCGTACCCGACGGAGTCTGCGACGGAGTCTGACTCGGCGTCAGCGACGGCGTCTGGCTCGGCGTCTGCGACGGCGTCTGGCTGGGGGTCTGCGACGGAGTCTGACTCGGCGTCTGCGACGGAGTCGGCGTACCCGACGGAGTCTCGGACGGAGTCTGACTCGGCGTGGGCGGGGTGGCAGGCTCTTCCTTGACGTTAACGATGTCATCCAGGCTCACCTGGCCACCACTTTGCTTCACACTGACCACAACGGCACGCGCGTTGAGCTTGTACCCGGCAGGAGCCTTGGTCTCCACCAACTCATACTCCCCCCACGGCACCGCACCAAAACGCACAACACCATCCACACCAGAAGTCGCGCTAGCAACCACCTTGCCCGCCTGGCGCAGCTCAAAGACCGCCCCCGACAACGGCACACCAGCCTGGTCCTTCTTCACCCCCACCACATCGGCCCGCTTAACCGCGTTGGTCACGCTACCCACATCCACACTCTGGCCCTGGGCAGAAACCCTCACGCTCTCCTTAAACGCAGTGTCAAGCACGTAGTTCTCCAGCGTGGAGACCTCCACCAGCTCATACACGCCGTAGCGCACACCCGCAAACGTGGCCACACCATCACCATCCGTGGTGGCCCGGTAAACGTTCTTCCCCGACTGACGCAACGCAAAGACCACACCAGCCAGCTTCTTGGCCGCATCATCAGCATCCACCTTGGTCACCGTCACCGTGCCCGTAATCGGAGCATTCTCCCAGTCACCCACCGCAACCGTCTGGCCCTGGGTAGAGATGACGACTTCCTTGGTCACGGTCGAGAGCTGATAACCCGCAGGCGCCACCGTCTCACGCAGCTCGTACCTACCAAAACGCACACCCGTGAACGTGGCCAGGCCATCGTGCCTGCGACTGCGCCGTGTAGGCAGCCTGCGTGGCAACCGAACCATCGGCGTCCACGGCGAACAGCTCGAAGGTCGCACCAGGCAGAGCCTTAGCGGCGTTACCCGCCTCGACCTTCTTCACGCTCACCGACCCGGTGATCGGAGCATTGCCCCAATCACCAGCCGCAACCGTCTCACCCTGGGTAGAGATGACAACTTCCTTGGTCGCAGTCGAAAGCTGGTAACCCGCCGGCGCCACGGTCTCGCGCAGCTCGTACTTACCAAACCGCACACCCGTGAACGTGGCCAGGCCATCGGCCTGCGACTCGGCCGTGTAGACAGCCGCGTCGGCGACCACGCCGGCCTCAGAAACCGGGAACAGCCCGAAGGTCGCACCAGCCAACGGGTTCGCCGCCGCACCGGTCTCGACCTTCTTCACACTCACCGACCCGGTGATCGGAGCATTGCCCCAATCACCAGCCGCAACCGTCTCACCCTGGGTAGAGATGACAACTTCCTTGGTCGCGGTCGAAAGCTGGTAACCCGCCGGCGCCACCGTCTCACGCAACTGGTACTTACCGAAACGCACGTTCGCGAACGTGGCCAGGCCATCGTCCTGCGACTGCGCCGTATAGGCAGCAGAGTCAGCCACCGAACCATCGGCGTCCACGGCGAACAGCCCAAAGGTCGCACCAGGCAGAGCCTTAGAGGCGTTACCCGCCTCGACCTTCTTCACACTCACCGTGCCAGTAATCGGAGCGTTCTCCCAGTCACCCACCGCAACCGTCTGGCCCTGCGTGGAAACCACAACCTCCTTGGTCACGGTCGAAAGCTGATAACCCGCCGGCGCCACCGTCTCACGCAACTGGTACTTACCGAAACGCACGTTCGCAAACGTGGCCAGGCCATCGGCCTGCGACTGCGCCGTATAGGCAGCCGCGTCAGCAACCACGCCGGCCTCAGAAACCGGGAACAACCCGAAGGTCGCACCAGGCAGGACCTTAGCGGCGTTACCCGCCTCGACCTTCTTCACCGCCACCGACCCCGTGATTGGGCTGTTGTCCCAGTTGCCGACCTGGACCACCTGGCCCTGGCTGGAGACCTGAACCTCCTTGGTCAAGGTCGAAAGCTGGTAACCCACCGGTGCCTTGGTCTCACGCAACTGGTAGGTACCGGCCTTCACGCCCGCGAAGTTGGCAACACCAGAAGGACCGGAGATAGCCGTGTACTTCACCGCCCCGGCCTGCTCCAGCACAAACGTGGCACCCGCCAGCTTCTTGCCCGCGTTACCGGCCTCTACCTTGGTCACCGACACCGCACCAACAATCGCCCGGTTCTCCCAATCACCCACTGCTACGGTCTGGCCTTGGGTAGAGATGACAACTTCCTTGGTCACGGTCGAGAGCTGGTAACCCGCCGGCGCCACGGTCTCACGCAACTCGTACTTACCAAAGCGCACGCCCGTGAACGTGGCCAGGCCATCTGCCTGCGACTGGGCCGTGTAGGCAGCCGCGTCGGCGACCACGCCGGCCTCGGAAACCGGGAACAGACCGAAGGTCGCGCCAGGCAGGACCTTAGCGGCGTTACCCGCCTCGACCTTCTTCACGCTCACCGTGCCAGTGATCGGGGCATTCTCCCAATCACCCACCGCTACGGTCTGGCCCTGGGTAGAGATGACAACTTCCTTGGTCACGGTCGAGAGCTGGTAACCGCGCCGGCGCGGCGGTCTCGCGCAGCTCGTACTTACCAAAGCGCACGCCCGTGAACGTGGCCAGGCCATCGGCCTGCGACTGCGCCGTGTAGGCAGCCGCGTCGGCGACCACGCCGGCCTCAGAAACCGGGAACAACCCGAAGGTAGCACCAGCCAGCGGGGTCGCCGCCGCACCGGTCTCGACCTTCTTCACACTCACCGTGCCAGTAATCGGAGCGTTCTCCCAGTC
The DNA here is from genome assembly GCF_058725725.1 of Buchananella sp. 103232. Classification (NCBI taxonomy): domain Bacteria; kingdom Bacillati; phylum Actinomycetota; class Actinomycetes; order Actinomycetales; family Actinomycetaceae; genus Buchananella; species Buchananella sp. 103232. Next base: position 10,007 of record NZ_JBZXJM010000016.1, read on the forward strand.
ACCCACCGCAACCGTCTGGCCCTGCGTGGAAACCACGACCTCCTTGGTCACGGTCGAGAGCTGGTACCCCGCAGGCGCCACGGTCTCACGCAGCTCGTACTTACCAAACCGCACGTTCGAGAACGTGGCCATGCCATCGGCCTGCGACTGGGCCGTATAGGCAGCAGAGTCAGCCACCGAACCATCGCCAGCAACAGCGAACAACCCAAAGGTCGCACCAGCCAGCGGGGTGGCCGCCGCACCGCCATTACCCGCCTCGACCTTCTTCACGCTCACCGACCCCGTGATCGGGCTGTTGTCCCAGTTGCCAACCTGGACCACCTGGCCCTGGGTAGAAACCACAACCTCCTTGGTCAAGGTCGAAAGCTGATAACCCGCCGGCGCCACCGTCTCACGCAGCTCGTACTTACCAAAACGCACGTTCGCAAACGTGGCCACGCCATCGGCCTGCGACTGCGCCGTATAGGCAGCCGCGTCAGCAACCACGCCGGCCTCGGAAACCGGGAACAACCCGAAGGTAGCACCAGCCAACGGGGTCGCCGCCGCACCGGTCTCGACCTTCTTCACACTCACCGTGCCGGTGATCACCGCGTTAGGCACCTTGCCCACGTTGACCACCTGCCCCTGCGAAACCACCTGGGCATCCCAAGACTGACCAGACAACTGGAAACCAAGCACCGGAACAAGCTCACGCACCTTGTACGAACCAAAGCGCACATTCTCAAACCGCACCACACCATCACGCCCAGAAACGCTGACGATCAACCGGCGCAGCAGCCACCTGCCCATCACCACCAACCGGGAACAAACCAAACTCAGCCCCCGGCAACACCGACACCATGTCCGCAGCATCAACCTTGGTCAGGACACCACCGAACCAGTAATCGCAGCGTTCTCCCAATCACCCACCGCAACGGTCTGGCCCTGGGTAGAAACCACAACCTCCTTGGTCACGGTCGAAAGCTGGTAACCCACCGGCGCCACCGTCTCACGCAGCTCGTACCTACCAAAACGCACACCCGCAAAGGCGGCCACGCCGTCGGCCTGCGACTGGGCGGTGTAAGCGGCAACGTCGGCCACCCCACCACCGGCCTCGGCAACCGCGAACAACCCGAAGGTGGCACCAGCCAGCGGGGTCGCCGCCGCACCGGCGTCGCCGGCCTCCACCTTCTTCACCGTCACAGTGCTCGGCGATCGGGGCGTTGCCCACCTTGCCGAGGTTGACCACCTCGCCCTGGGCGGAGATCTGGGCGTCCCACGTCTGGGTGGACAGGACGAAACCAGGCGCGGCCTCGATCTCCTTCACCTGGTAGGAGCCCACCGGGACCGGGGTGAAGCGCACCACGCCGTCGGTGCCGGAGCGTTGACGCATCAGGGGCTGGGCGGCCGGCGCGCCGTCGGGACCGAGCTGGAACAGGCCGAACTCGGCGCCCGGCAGCAGGGAAACCATGTCCGCAGCGTCAACCTTGGTCAGCTCCACGGTGCCGGAAACGGTACGGTTGACGAACGGCTCCGAGCGCAGGTCAATGAAGTAGGCGTCGCTTGCCAGGTACGCCGTATCAACCCGCTCGCTCTTGACGTAGCCGGGCGGCGCGGAGAGCTCGCGCACCTGGTATTCCCCGAAGCTGACGAAGTCGAAACGCACCACGCCGTCCTGGCCGGAGGTCGCCGTGTAGCGCGGGGTGTCCTGGTCGCCGAACTCCATCACCGGGAACAGGCCGAACTCGGCGCCCGGCAGGGGCCTGCCCGCTTCGTCCGTCTTCATCAGCAGCACGGCGCCCTCGGAGCGGTAGTTCTCCACCGTCTTCTCGATAAGGGTGCTGGACTGATCCACCGTCACGTCGAAGGGGGCGCCGGTGGAGAAACCACGCGGCGGCGTCACCTCCACCACCCGGTACTCACCGGGGCTCACCCCGTAGAAGTTGGTGATGCCGTCCATCGTGGTGGGCTGGGAGGTCTGCACGGTGGTGTTGCCCTGGAGCAGCTCGAACACCGCGCCGGCCAGGGTGGTCTGCGGGTCTTCCGCATCAACCTTCGTGATCTGGATCTGGGCACCGGACTGGTGGTTCACCACCCGGTAGGCACCGTCCTGCTCGTTGGACGGGTAGGGGCTGGTGCCGGAGAGGTAGATCGAGAACGGGTCGATCGGGAGGAAGCCGGGCAGTGGCTCCAGCTCGATGACATCGTACTCGCCGAACTCCAGGTTCTCGAAGGTGGCGTTACCAGCGGAGTCGGTCTCGCCTACGCGGGTCTCCTGACCCGGGATCGCCGGGCCGGGAATCGGCATGGGCTGCGGTTTGGGCAGCGGCTGCGGCATGGGCCGGGGAATGGGCATGGGCATCGGCCCAGCCTGCGCCGGGTTGACGAAGCCGCCTACGGCCGCAGCCACCGCGCTGGTGAGCGTGGGCAGGCTGACCGCGTCGATCATCGGGGGGCGGCGGCGCAGCTCAAAGCGGACCCCGGGCAGCGGCCTGCCCTTATCGTCCACCTTGTGGATCGTCAGGTCCCGCCTGCCGGGCACGATACCTATGTTGCGGCTCGGGAACGGGTTGGTGGTCGAGACCGTGAATACGCCGGTGGCGCCTTCGTTGCCGGTCACCGTTTCGATGTGGGAGATCGTGCCGTTTCCGGTCGCGTTGGCGGGGCTGAATGCCTCCGCGTCCTGCTTCTGGGTGACCAGCTTGTACTCGCCGCGCTTGTCCACGGTAAAGCTGAACTCACCGAACGAGGGGAAGGTGCCGTCGATCTCGGTGCCGTCGGCGTTCCGGGCCGGACTGCCGTCGGCATTCTTCACGTAGACCAGCTGCCCGTCTCCGGGGTAGTCGTCACTGTCCTCGATGCCGTTGGCGTTGCGGTCCATGAAGACGCGGCCGGTGATCGTGTAGTTCCTCGTGTTTACCCGCGAATTGTTGGTGTCGAAGAACGTCCCGTCGCTGTGGGACACGATCATCGAGTTGATGGCGGCCTGGGTGTTGAGGTACGGCCGGTTGTAGCCGCTGGGCGGCATCTGGTGCTTGGAGACCAGGTGAGCCGTGTAGCCCGGTTCCAGGCTCTGGCCCGGCTTCAGGACGGCCTTGGTCATGCGCACGTCCGCCCAGGAGGCGCGGTTTTGCGCCACCTGCTGCGCCAGCTCCTCCTCCGTGAGCCAGGTGACCTGCAGCACGGAGTTGAGGTCGGGGCCCTGCTCGATCAGGGAGTAGTAGAGGTCGAACTTCTGCAGTGTCTGCGCGTTCTCCGGTAGCTCGCTGAGGGGGCCGGCCAGCGGCGCCCGGAACCCGGAGTGGGTCATCTCCTCCGGGCTGCCGCCGTAGTCGCTCTCGCGCAGCCAGGTGCGCGGGGCGTAGGCGCCGTGGGCGTCCGGCACGATCGAGTGGTCGTTCACATGCGGGAAGACGTCGATGAACTGCACGCGGTCAACCGGGGCGTCGGTGCCGTTGGTGACGGACTGGCGCCAGTAGAAGTAGTCGCCCTTGTCCACCATCGGCGAGCTGACGAACCAGTCGGTCCCGTTGGCGGATACCTCTAGGCGACCGCTGACCTCCTTGGCGCCGACGATATTGATCGTGTGCCGGTTGGTGAGGAACGCCTCCGTGGTGTTGCCGTCCTTGTCGAGGTCCAGGGCGTCCACGTAGCGGTGGGTGCCGTCCTCGGCCGTGACCTCGCGCTCGCCGTTGTCGCGCCAGATCGAGTAAGAGTCGATCACGTTCTCACCCTCGGGGGCGAGGCCGGTGGCGCGCAGGTAGTAGCGCAGGGAGAGGGTGGCGTTGGGCCGGTCGGCGGACTTCACCACGCGGTTGACGCCCAGGTCCACCACCAGCGCGTCGCGGCCGTCGCCAAGGTAGTTCGGGTGGACTTGGGTGGTGTAGCTGTCGCGGGACTGGGTGTAGTTGTTGAACCTGACGTCCCAGAGGCGATCGAACTCGACGCCGGGCGGGAGCATGACCACGTGCCGCAGCCGGTTGACCGTGCCGTTGCCGGGCGCCCACTTACCGGTGGGAACCAGGGTGTCGGTGAACAGGTAGAGCATGGGGCAGGAGCTGATGGGGCTCTGGCCGGGATTGAAGCCGGGGCAGCGCTGGTAGGTGCGGGGGCCGTAGTTGGTGGCCCCGCTCAGGTCGAGCTTCGGTTCGGGCAGCTTGATGGTCACCGTGTCCGTGGCCACCGGGCTGGTGGCCGCAACACCGGTGACCTTGTCGGTGGCGGTGAAGGTGGCGCTGTTGCTGTACTCCTGTGGGGTGCCGTACTCCTTGCCGCCCCACTTCTGCACCTCGGCCCGCACCATGTCCGTTCCCACGGTGAACTCGTATCCCACGGAGTTCATGGCCAGGCCCCTGGGGAAGTCGAGTTCCAGGGCGACGAAGCTGCGGATCTGGTCGTTGACCGTCAACTCGCGGCCCACCTGGAGGTTGCGCCCGATCTCTACGCGGTAGCCGTTCGCGCGCACGCCGTAGAGGATGTTGAAGGAGTTGTTGAGCGCCTCCTCCACCTGACGGTCGGCGGCCTGCGGGGCGCTGAGGCGGTAGCCGCGGCTGATCTCGAAGGTGTCGTAGTACAGGCGCGGGTCAAGGGAGTGGTCGGAGACGCGCTTGGCCAGGTGGGTGTCTCCGTCCTGGCTCCAGTTCAGGGCGAACTTGATCCGGCCGGAACCCTGCTCTGGGATGGAGCTTCCCTCCCGCCAGAGGCTGTCGTGGCCGTAGGTCAGCTGGGGGGTCTTGGCGGTCTTTTCCAGCTGCAGGGCGGCGGGGGCGGCGGGCGGTCCGTAGGCCCGGAACTCCGCCCAGGCGGTGTCGGTGCTGGACACCATCGTGTCGGTGCCCTCGTAGGTGAGGAAGGCGGTGCCGACGTTTTGGTGCATTAGCGGCGTGCCGGCAGGTGCCTTGATGGCCACGTTCTTGTAGAGCAGGTGGATCCGCTTGAAGTAGCCGCGAGTGTCTGTTGCCTGCGCGTCCCATGCGTCGGAGAAAACGGCCTTGTTCCCCTGCACGCTCCATCCCTCCTGGATGGACTGCGGGGCGAGCTCTACGCCCTCGGCGAGGGTGTTTTCGAAGCGAACCATGGAGGGGAAGAATTGGCCGGCCCCGTCCGGCGCGCCGGAGGCGGGGTCGGGAATGACGTGGAAGTCGTAGCTGACCAGGACGCCCTCGACGGGCGTGTGGGTGGCGTCGCTCGCCTCCTGCTCGGAGGCAAGCTGGAACGTTGCCTGCGCAACGCGCTCCCGGTTCTGCTGGCCCTCGACGTTCTTAACTACGCCCTCCGATGCCTGCATGCTGAACTTGTAGGCAGTGGAAGCCTTGGCGGTGAACGTGGCGGTGGCGGAGACCAGTTCGGTGCGCTCGTCGGAGAGCAGGATCCAGGTGGGCGTCACGGTGGTGCCGTTGGGGGCAGCGCCGTTGCGGAAGGTGAGTGAGAAGGGCGCGCTGATGGTGGTCTGATCGGCCAAGTCGTCTACGTAGTATTCGACGAACCAGCTGGACTCGTCCTCTGAGCGGACGGTATATGAGGATTCGCGCGGCTCTAGGAACTCCACCGCCTCGATGTATTCGGACTGCTTGGGAATGGAGAGCCTGAATAGGACGTTCTGGAGCCCCTCTCCTATTCCGGAGACGTGCGCATGCGCCACCGCCTCGATCGGCACTCCGCTCCAACCCGTCAGGTCCGGCTCGCTACCATCCTGGAGCGCGTCGAAGGTGGTGATCTTGAGGTCGTAGTTTGCCGGCGCGGCAGAAACGGCCTTGGCCGCAAAAGGGGTAAACGCCATCTGGGCAAGCAGGAGCACGGTTAGCGCCAGCGCCAACCAAGCTCCTCGCAGAGGCATAGTTCTGCTAATTGAGTTCTTCATGTGCTTTTTGTCCTCAGTACGTGGGAAGGAATGAGGTCATCTGACGACACGAAAGCGCGTAGTCGCGTCTCAGCATAAGCAAAATGGCAGACAAATGATAGTCAGCGCCTAAATGCTTGCTTGACTCCCGCGCATTTGGGGATTTGTGCCGTTAAATACGGGTCGGGGTCCAGCACCGCGTCCCTTCGATGCTGGACCCCTTTCCCCTCTTGAAGCTCGGGCCCGCTCCTCTAGAGCCTCCGCGAACTCCAAGCCTTGCCCCAAGGCCGCGCTTGCGTGCACGCTTTGGGAAGACCCAGGTGAGTGTCGATCACTTTTGATCACTTAACACTGGGCATGAATGTAGTGGCACAGGCCGCCAAGTGGTACATACCAATCGTGTTGGACTGCCCACACTTCGCCGCCCCGCCGGCCTTGCATCCGTACCCCCAGGGGGTATACTGAGGCGCGAAAACACGGCACTGTGTGGGCGGCCGCCGCGTCCCCCACCCACTGCCACTCCCCCCAGACCTAACTTCCATTCAACCGCCCGATCGGAGCCCCATGGCGAGCTACTCAGACAGCAAGCCGGCCCTGCAGGCGCGGCTACGCCGCATCGAGGGGCAGGTGCGCGGGCTGCAGCGCCTGATCGAAGAGGACACCTACTGCATCGACGTGCTGACGCAGATTTCCGCCACCACCAAGGCGCTGCAGGCCGTGGCCAACTCGCTGCTCGCGGACCATATGAACCACTGCGTCATTCAGGCCGCCCAGTCCTCCCGGGCCGAGGGGGAAGAAAAGGTCCAAGAGGTAATGACCGCACTCAACCGTTTTATTCGCGCCTAACCGCACCCACCCAAGAAGGAGAATTCCATGAGCACGGAGCCCACCACCTTTGACCGCACCATCGAAATCGACGTGGACGGCATGACCTGCGGCCACTGCGTCAGCCACGTGACCGACGAGCTGAACCTGCTGCCGCAGGTGAACAACGTGTCCGTGCTGCTGCGCAAGGACGCCACCTCCACCGTCACCGTGGTGATCAGCGAGCCGGTGGAAGACGCCGCCCTGAACGCCGCCATCGACGAGGCCGGCTACGACGTCGTCGCCATCCGCCGCGACGAGAAGTAACCGGGCCCCACCCAGCCAGGAGGAACCAGTGGCCAGCGAGGAACGCTTCATCGACCTGAACGTGGAGGGCATGACGTGCGCGTCGTGCGTCAACCGCGTGGAGCGCAAACTCAACAAGTTGACCGGCGTCTCGGCGCTGGTCAACCTGGCCACGAACTCCGCCCGCGTCGAGGTCACCGACCCCTCCGTCGGCGCCGAAGAGCTGATTCAGGCCGTCCGCGCCGCCGGCTACACCGCCTCCCTGCGCGTGCCGGCCACCGCTGCGGCCCAGTCCACGCCGCCTGCCGGGGTGCACGACGCCCCGCCCGCCGCCCTCACCGCTGCTGAAGCGGCGCACGAAAAACGTCTATGGGTCCCAAGAGACTCGTTGTCACGGTAGCTCAGGCTGGTGAATATCGGTCGCACAAACTGAACCAAGAAGATGAACAGCAAC
>NZ_JBZXJM010000017.1:0-14606 GCF_058725725.1 Buchananella sp. 103232
ACAACGAGTCTCTTGGGACCCATAGACGTTTTTCGTGCGCCGCTTCACTCCCACCGGCACGCAGGTGCCCGGCGGGATGGACGTGGTGGTGGCCGGCGACCAGGTGGCCCGGCTGAAGCCGGACCCGGAGTGCTACCTGAGCGCCTGCGAGCAGCTGGGCGTCAGCCCGGGCCAGACCGTGGGGTTTGAGGATTCGGGCTCCGGGGTGGGCGCCCTGCTGGCCGCCGGCGTCAACGCCGTTTCGATTCCGTACATGGTGCCGATCGAACCCCACCCGCGCCTCTCACGGGTGCGCAGCCTGACCGAGTGCAAGGACCGTACGCGCTGCCTGGTGGCCAATCGCGGCTCGGTGTGCTCCAAGGCACAGATCATCCGTGAGGTCTGGGGCGATGAGTACACCAGCGAGGGCACGCTCAGCGTGCACATCCGCCGCCTACGCACCCGGATCGAACCGAACCCGGACTCCCCCACCTACATCCACACCGTGTGGGGGCGCGGCTACCTGTTCGAGGCCCGCCCGTGAGGTTCCTGCGAGGGGCAATCGCCGCGCTGGTGGTGCTGTTCGCGGCCGCCGGTGCCGCCCTCTTCTACCTGGCGCTGAGCCCCGCCCCGCCGCCCGCCACCGCAGACCTGAACGACGTCGCCCGCCGCCTGGAGGCCGCCTGGCCCGACCTGGCTTCCGTGCCGGCGCACCTGCGCCAGCGGGTGGTCATAGTGGACGCAAACGGTACCCTGCTCACCCCAGCCGACCCCGCCGGCGCTGACCCGCAGGACGCCGGCCAGAAGGTAGACCCGCTCTGGCTGGCCGGCTGGAGCGGCGCCACGCGGCCGCTGCTCATGCCCGTGCGGGACCGGGGCCAGCTGGTGGCGTGGGTGTTCCTGGACGACTCCCTCCCGGCGCGCCACTCGACCGAGCGCCTGGCCCTGGCGGGCAGCGCGGCCGCCGCCCTGGCCGCCGGTGCCCTCATCACCGCAGGTAGCCTGGCCTCCCTCCACCGGCGCGTGATCCGCCCCTTCCGGGAACTGGAGCGATTCGCCACCCGGGTGGCAGCCGGCGAGCTGAGCGCCCCGCTAGAGCGCGACCGCGCCGGGGCGTTTGGGGCCTGGAGTGAGAGCTTCGACCTGCTGCGAAGCGAACTGGAGGACGCGCGCCGCCGCGAGGCCACCGCGCGCGAAGCACAGGAGGTGCTGGTGGCCCAGATCGGCCACGACCTGCGCACGCCAGTTGCCACCATCAGCGCCACCGCAGAGCTGCTTCAACTCACCGAGCACCGCCCGGAGGTGCTGGACCGCCTGGGAGTCCTGGTCGCCAAGAGCGCCCAGATCGACTCCCTCATCTCAGACATGTTCTCCGCCCACGCCCGCCAGATCGAGGCGCTGCCCGTGCGCCCTACCGCCGTCACCGGCCAGGAAGTTGCAGACCTCGTCCGCCAGGCCGACCACCGACACCTGGCCACCGTCGCCGACTTCCCCGCCGTCCTGGTCAGCACCGACCCCCAGCGCCTTGCCCAGGTGCTAGACAACGTCATCCAGAACTCCTACAAGTACGCCACCACCCCCCTGGTGGTGGAAGCGTGGCTGGAGGAGCACGCCCTCCACGTTCGCCTCACAGACAGTGGGCCCGGCGTCTCCCCCGACGAGCTGGGCGTCATCTTTGCGCGCGGCCAGCGCGGCGCGGGCGCCGCCGGCACGCCGGGGCAGGGGCTCGGCCTGTTCACCTGCGCCCAGTTGATGGACCGGATGGGCGGCCACATCTACGCCTCCCTGCCCGCCGCCGGCGGCTTTGCCGTCACGCTCACCCTTCCCCTCGCCTAAGCGCTCGCACCCGGCCGCCCCGCCGCTAGGGCGATTGGGAGGCGTGGCCGGCGCAACGTCGTCCATCCCAGTGCCGCCCCAAGGCGGGCGGGCGGCAAATCGCAGGCGAACCTTAAGAGTTTCGTAAGGACTTGCGCGCACCGGCCCCGTTAGCGTCTAAGGCGTTGAAAAGAAAGGCCACACAATGGACCCCCACGCCACCCACTCGGTGCTAGTCACAACCAAGCTCTCCAAGACCTTCTCCGTCGGAGGCAGCCAGCAGCACGTCCTGCGCAACCTGGACCTCCACATCACCCAAGGCTCCTACACGGTCATCATGGGCCCCTCCGGCGCCGGCAAGTCCACACTGCTCTACGCCCTGTCCGGCCTGGACCGGCCCAGCCTGGGCGCCGTCACCCTGGCCGGCCAGGACCTCACTCGCCTGAAGGAGGACGCCCTGGCCAGGTTCCGGCGCGCCCACTGCGGCTTCGTCTTCCAACAGGTCCACCTGCTCGACTCGCTCAGCGTGCTGGAGAACCTGGAGACCGTCGGCCTGCTGATCAGCCGCGATCGCGCCGCCGTCACCGCGCGCGCCCGCCAGCTCCTGGAGCGCGTCAACATCCCCGAGCGCGACTGGTCCAAGTTCCCCGCCATGCTCTCCGGCGGCGAGGCCCAGCGCGTGGCCATCGCCCGCGCCCTCATGAACAGGCCGGCCGTCGTGTTCGCCGACGAGCCCACCGGCCAGCTCAACTCCGAACACGCCGCCGCCGTGCTGGACCTGCTGGACGACGTCCACTCAACCGGGCAGACCATCGTGATGGTCACCCACGACGTGCGCACCGCCTCCCGCGCCGAGCGCGTCCTCTACCTGCGCGACGGCAAGGTGGCCGGAGAGTGCGCGCTCACCGGTACCGGCGCCGAGCGCACCGCCGCCCTGACCGGCTTCCTCACCGGAATGGGGTGGTGAGCGTGACCGCCTCGAAACTGCTCACGCTGCGCAACGCACGCAAGCACCGTGGGCTCTTCTCCGCCGTTTTCCTGCTCTCCCTCATCGCCGGGCTGCTCAGCAACGTCGCCGTGGTCATGCTCACCCAGCACTCCACCTTCCTGACGGACTTCGCCGCCAAGCTGGACACCGCCCAGGCCGTAGCGATCGTTCCCGCCACGCCCGCCGCCACCCAGATGGAGGAACGCCTGCGCGCCGACAAGCGCGTGGAAGAGCTGACCGTGCGCCCGGGCGTGGGAATCATGGGCCAGATCCCATTCGCTGACGACACCATGCCCGCCAACTTCTTTTTCTACGACGTCGACGCCGCCCCAAAGATGAACCGCTGGCAGATGTCCTCTCAATCCCCGGACCAGCACGACTCCCCCATTTGGGTGCCCGCCACCCTCGAAGCCGCCGGCCGCTACAAACTGGGCGACGAGCTCACGCTCACCTCTGCACTTGGCGAGCGCAAATTCCACGTACAGGGATTCCTGGAATCGCCCTACGGGGGAATGCCGAGCATGGGCCTGCTCTGGTTCGGCCTGCCGCACGACGACTTCACCGCCCTGCAGAAGGAGGCCGACGATTTCGTGTCCGCCGCCGGCGGCATCGCCGCCGTGGAAGCCGCCGCCGGCGCCAGCTTCGGTTGGGTGCCCTCCAGGCTCCTGGAGGTGCGCAGCGGCAACGTCGAAGACGGGCGCGCCGCCGTGCAGGCGGCCCTAGAGGCGTCCAACCTCGAGGACGAGTCCTGGGAGATGGACCTCAACATCGTCGTGCAGGGCAACAGCATCTCCGTGGGGCTCGTCTCCGTCACCATCCTGGTCTTTGCCATCATGATCGCGGCCGTTGCCGTGCTGGTGCTCGCCTTCATGCTGCGCGCCGCGATGCGCGACGACCTGCCCACCGTGGGGGCCCTGCGGGCCCTCGGCTTCACCAGCGCCCAGGTGATGCGCCCGCTGGTGCTGCCGCTGACGGTGCTGGCCGCCCTCAGCGCCGCCCTCGGGGCCGGGGCCAGCTACGCCGTCTTCCCGTTCCTGGGCAAGCTGCTGCGCAGCCAGACCGGCCTGTACTGGCAGGCGGAGTTCTCCCCCACCGCCCTGGCCGCCGTCATGGCAGCGCTCGGTGTACTCATCTGGGCAAGCGGTGCCCTGGCCGCGCGCCGCGCCGCCAAGCTCACCGCCGTGATGGCCCTGCGCGGCGGGCAACGCGATCACTCCACCTCCCGCAACCTGCTGCCGCTGCGCCGCACGCGCGGCTCGCTGCCGGCCCTGCTTGGCATCAAGGAGCTCCTGGCCGCCCCGGGGCACGCCCTGCTCATCCTGATCGTGTCCGCCGCCTGCTCTCTCGGTTCCGTCTACGCCCTGTCAGGCACCGGACTCCTGATCGATAAGGAACGCGCTCTACCGCTCTTGACCGGCGGCATCATGCCGCAGGTAACCGTCATAGACAGCGACCCGCGCCGGGCCGAATACGCCTTGGAAACCGCCCGGGCTCTGGAGGGTGTGCAGGCGGCCTTCTACTTCAACCAGGGCAGGCTGAGCACCGACGAGATCGGCCTGTTCGCGCTCATCGCCGACGAGTTCGACAAGCTGCCCCTCAACCCGCTGTACGAGGGCCGCTACCCGCGCCACGCCAACGAGATCGTGGTGGGTTCCAACATCGCCAGCCGCTTCGGACTGGAGGTAGGGTCCACCTGGGAGCTAAAGCGCAAGGGCACCACCGCCACCTACCTCGTCACCGGCCTGGCCAGCAGCGCGTTGAACGCAGGCGAATTTGCCCTCATGACGCGAGAGGGCTACCGCAGCATGGTGCCGGACGCCAATCTCTTTAACGTCGGGGTATATGCCAGGCCCGGCGTGGACGCAGCGGAGCTGACCACTCGGGTCAACGCGGCATTCGACAACGAGGCCCTAGTGGTCAACTCCCAACGTGCTCTCCAAGTGCAGGTATCGGGGTTCCAAAGCATGGTGCCGCTGCTGACCTACTCCCTGATGGTGTTCGCAGTGGTGGTCGTGGTCCTGGTGATCGGGCTATTCACCTTCTCGCTGGTCTCGCGCTCCCTGCCCAGCTCCGGCCTGCTCAAGGCCCTCGGCTTCACCTCCAGGCAGGCGGCCAGGCGGGTGCGCTGGACCGTGCTGCCGCCCGTGTTGCTGGGCGTGATCGGGGGTGGTGCGCTCGGGGCGGCCCTCATCGGCCCGCTGCTCACTCTCACCCTGTCCGGGGCGGGGATTAAGAAGGTGGCCGTATCCATCCCGGTCTGGCCCAGCTACCTGGTCACCGCCTTCACGTTGGCCACCGCGCTCGTGGTGGTCTACGCCGCCACGCGCCCGATCTCCCGGGTCTCCGCGCGCACCCTGCTGGTCGACTAGCCACGACAGCTTAAAACCAAGCGGGGCGTGGAGAAGAACGAAGCATGGCCTCGCCTAGAAAAATCAATGGTTTCGCGTCACAAGGCTCATAGGCCCAAGAACACCGCGCCTCCCCCAAAAGGGCTCTTCACAGATGAGGGTGTTGCTGGGGTGAGGGTGGTCGTCGCGCGTGGTAGCGGCTCCGTTGCCTCCGTGGTGCCTGTGCTGTTGGGATCGCTGGTGGCTCGGTCCTGGGGCTGTCTTGGGGAGGCCGTCCCGGTGGAGCGGTGGCGGTGTTGAGTAGGAGCGGGAGCAACGCCAGAACACCGGCCAGGTGGTGGACGGCATGCGCGAGCGCCTACCCGGGGGCACGTAGCAACGCGGGCTGCGGGCCCCTGGCCGGTGGGAGCGGGCTGTGGGCACCTGGCCGGCGGGAACGTGCCGGGTCGGTGGGAGCATGCCGGGGGGCCCTGGCCGGCGGGAACGTGCCGGGCCGGTGGGAGCGGACCGTGGGCCCCTGGCCGGCGCGTGTCGGGCCGGGTCGGTGGGAGCGGGCTTTGGGCCCCTGGCAGGTGGAAGCGGACCGTGCCGGTGGTCGTTGCGCAAACGGTTGCGTCTTTATGGTTCCTGTTTGGCCCTTGTTGTAGCGCTCGTGGCTTTCTTGCACCTCTTGTAGCCCTACGGGGCCGATTAACGCCTCAATAGGTTGCACAAAGGCGCAAGAGGAACAACAACGGCCCAAGAACTGCAACAAAGGCCCAACCGCTTGCGCAAGCCCCCGGACCGCAAGCCACCCGCCACCTGGCGACGGATAAGACCAAAGCGATCAGGCGCGGCGCGCGCGAACGCGACCGGCACACCCCTGCCTCGCAAATGCTGCAACGGGGTACATGCGACCGCTTGGTGCCATGGCACCGCTCGGTCGCATGTACCCCGACCGCACGCTTGTACGCTCGGGGGCACCGCGCCACCACCCACCACCCACCACAGCCCCCACCTTCAGCTGTGAAGAGCCCGTTACCTTGTTTGTGGCTCGGTTGTTCCGGGCTCGGCCAGCTGTCGTGGGCATGATGGTTTGCCCCTGTCTAACCAATGATCCGGGGGGTGTTGTCACCCACGACAGTTGGGCGCTGGTGACCGCTGATTAGGGGAACGACCCGCTTGTAGCGAGGTCTTTCGTAACGTGGGTGCGGGACTAGCGACCGTGGCGCTGGCCGTGGTTTAGCAAGGGGCAGGACACATGGAAGTAGACCAGATCTCAGTCTTTGTCGGCATCGACGTGGGCAAAAGCGAACACTGGGCTCACGCCCTAGACCGCGCGGGCAAGAAACTGCTAGACAAGCCTTTGCCCAACGACGAGTCCAAACTCCGCTCGCTCTACCAAGACCTAGCTAGACACGGCACGGTCTTGGTAGTGGTGGACCAGCCAGCCACCATCGGGGCCCTGGCCGTGGCAGTAGCCCAAGACATGGAAATCACCGTGGCCTACCTGCCAGGTCTGTCCATGCGCCGTATCGCCGACCTAACCCCGGGCAATGCGAAAACAGACAAACGTGACGCCGCCGTGATCGCCATGGCTGCTTTGACCATGCCTCACACCCTGCGCGCGTTAGGCGATGGAGAACAGGACGGCCCGGCCTTGGCGATGCTGACCGGGTTTGATCTGGACCTAGCCCGTCAGGTCAACCAGACAGCAAACCGGATCAGAGGCCTGTACACCCAGATCCACCCCGCCCTGGAAGCTGTCCTTGGCCCCAAACTGGAGCATGACTCCATACTCCAGCTCATCAACACCTACCCCACCCCAGCCCAACTGAAGAAAGCTGGAAAGACGCGGATTGCCGCCAAACTCAAAGCCAACGGAGCCAAACTCTACGCCGCATGGGCCGACCAGATCGTCCAAGCACTAGCCAAACAAAGTGTCACCGTTGCCGGCACCCAAGCCGCAGGCACAGTCCTGCCCCACCTAGCCCAGCAGCTAATCACCCTGCACGCCCAACGCAAAGACATCGCCACCCAGGTCGAGCACCTAGTGCAGGCCCACCCTCTTTTCCAGGTCCTGACTTCCATGCCCGGGATCGGAATCAGGACCGCAGCTGTTTTCCTCGCCGAGACCCTGGGCAAGACCTTCCCCACCGCAGCCCACCTAGCCTCCTACGCCGGTCTAACCCCGGTAACCAGACGCTCGGGCAGCTCCATCAGAGGTGAACACGTATCCAGAACAGGCAACAAACGCCTCAAACGAGCCATGTTCCTAGCTGCCTTTGCCTCCCTACGAAGCGATGCCACCTCCCGTGCTTACTACGACCGTAAACGCGCCCAAGGCAAACGCCACAACCAAGCACTCCTCGCCCTGGCCCACCGCCGCATCCTCACCCTGCACGCCATGATCCGCACAGGCACCCTCTACGACCCACAACCAAACCCGAAACTCGTTCAAGCCGCTTGACAAACAACATAGGGGCACCCCCCCAAAAGCCAGGATGGCGAACGATGCGGGTATACAAATCGTCATACCATTCCCAAATGCACGTCAACCAACGGCAAAGTCGCATCAGTTAGTTAACGAATTGGTCAAATGCTTGCCGATGTAACCGATAACCACCGCACCCAGATCGTTGACACGATCCTCCAGGTAAATACGCGGGCTCGTCGACCCTTTCGTTTGCACTTCGATGTGGGTGAACATTTTCCGCCTTCCCGAACTATCCACCTGGGGCGAAACGTGGAAGTTGCGCTCATCCGCCATCTTCCTATTATTCTTCACTAATTCCGACTCGGTCTGCCTGAAGCGCTCCGGTGAAAAGTGTACGTACCCCTGCACACTCTCAGCTTTCAAAAATTCTCTCAACCCGCCATTAAATGCCACATCTATTTCCCCCTTCTTGCAGGCGACGTAATTGTCGAGGGTTTGCAATATATCGACGATCCAATCAAGCCAGTTCTCGCCTTGAGATTTTCTGCTTAGCGCCATCGCCTCCGACCAATTGCATTCAAACATAAGGTGGGGATAGGCGACTGGAGCTAATTCCTCTAGCTCTTCCCAGCCGTCGATATCTTGTCGCTTATAACCCTCTACGCGGGCATAGGTAGCGGAATCGTTGATCGAGTTGGCACGCAAGGCCTCGCGCGCTACTCTCAGCTGGTACCGCGCTTCCTTGAGCTCGTCCCTCACCACACCAATCTCGTATTGAAGTTCATACTGGAAAAATTTAAGCTCTTCCATACTCTCATTGTGCGCTTCACTCTCTTGAGCCACCCTTTCAGAGTAGGCAAAATAGTCGTTCTTCAACTTTTCCAATTGGGCCTGAACGATTTGCCGCGATTCCACCTCCTGCTGATTGCTATTCTCCAAAAAGGCGATCTTCTCATTTGCCGCAGACAACTCATTCCTCAGGGCAGAGATTTCCGCAAATAGCGCAGCTTGATCGACTGCGTTATGCACCCCGTCGCGCACGCTTGCACCTGACTCTTCGCCAGAGCTATCTCTCGCGGGCAAGCGTTCCGAAGTAGCTTGCCCTCTTTGAATCGCCTGAGCGCTTTCGCGTAGACTTTCCTCCGCGCGCTCCAAAACCCCTTCGAGTGAAGGTCGGCACTGGATTGACCGCTCCGCACGGCCAGCGCCGGCAGCCTGACCTACCCGGTTTTGATCGACACTAATTTCCAAGCTGCCCAGATTCGCATCTAGGGCCATCGACAGTTCTTGCGACGACAAAGTTCGCAAACGCCGTAGAGACTTTTCGACCGGACGTGCTCTAAACTCATCTCTACAGATGCGCCCAAACATCCGCTCTAATACATCCGTTCTGGATGTTAGCAATTTTTTCGCCGAAATGGCTCTATGCAACAATCCTCCGTTTGGATCCGAGATCGTCGCATTAACCTTAAACAGTCTCGGAGAATACTCCCTCAACTGAAGCGAGGGTGACGCCTGTTCGTTGAAGACACGAGCCATCTCCTCTGTCAAGATGAAAGTGGCCGCCTGGCCTAGGGTCTTGCTAGTTAATCGTCCTAGCCTGTCTTGCCACACCTTTATATCCACGGTGCCATCTTCGCTACAAAGAATTACAGCAGATGCTCTCCGTGGATTCTCGATTGATGCAATTAACCTATCTAGCTCCCGCCTGCTATCCACTATCTCCGGGCGGGCCGGAAGGAGCAACTCCCCTTCAAAGCACCGATAGGTCCTCAGCCACTCCCTGAGGAATACGGGGACTTCGGTCCAAACTGAAGACTCTTCTCGCCTCACATCAGGGGCGGCATCAACTTCAAGCAGTACCGTTACTCTCGCACTCTTTCCTTTCGTATCTAGCGTGATTAGAACCGATGTTTCCCAATGCCCATTCTCGGGAGGATCTTTATATATCAGGTGCGCATAATCGGCGCCTCCACCGCTAGTGCCTTTGGAATACGCGACGGCTGCACCTCTTTTGGTCCTCAATACCTCATTTTCTTCAAGCTCATCTATTCCCTTGATACGCTTTTTGTTCTTTAGCCAGCTGAACACGTCTGCCAACAGTCGAGAAATCGCGTTCTCTTTAGCCAATGCCGGCGTCGCATCAACATCTATCGAGAAACAGGACCTATATCCGAGCATTTCGCCCTCCCACAGCATCTGGTTGGTATGGAAGTTCAGAGGTAGGCTGAGATTGTAACGTCCGGATGGTTTGGATCAGCGTTCATCAGTCGTTGTGTCCGTGAGTCCGGTGAAGTGCACCGGGATTGTGTTGAGCGTGCTGGCCGGAAAGATGACGTTTTGTCGAGGCAGCCAGGCGTGAGTGGATCGGTCAGCAGTGGCTTGGACGGTGGAACGCTGATTTTGTTGAGATGGGCAAGACTGGCCGTGCGGCGGGCAGGTCCAGGTCTTCGGTTTGCGAGCAGCATTCGCTCCGCAAGGACTTGGAGCTAGCCCAGGTCCTAGACGAGGGCTGGTCTCGGGTTTTGGGACCCTTCACGAGTCAAGCGATCGTTGCGGTTACCTCAAGCCCCGGGCGGCCGCGCGCACGGTGCTGAGCACATCACGGCGCCAATCCGCTCGGCCGACGCGTTCGGACGCCCGCGCCAACGACGGTCAGCATCTTCACGCCACAGGGTCCCTCGACTGCAGGCCGCAGGGCTGCGGGGCGGGGGTGGCGGTTAGCAAAACCGCCACCCCCGCCCCAGCTTTAGGGTCCGGCCCGGTCAAACCGGGCCGGAGAGTCAGCCCCCGGTCAGGCCAGGCCGCGCTTGGCCAGCAGGTGCTTGACCTCCGCGTCCCGCCCGGCGAAGGCCCGGTAGGACTCCTGGGTGGGCCTGGTGTTGCCCCGGCTGAGCACCTCGGCCGCGAAGCGGCGCCCGGCCTCCCGGTTCAGGCCGCCGTCGCCGTCGATCTCCCCCTCGGAGCGGAACCACGCCACGGCGTCCGCCGCCAGCACCTCGGCCCAAATGTAGGCCCAATAGCGCGCGTCGTAGCCACCGGCAAAGGTGTGCGGGAAGTAGGTGGTGCGGTAGCGCGCCACCACCTCGCTCGGGTCGAACCCGGCCTGGCGCAGCAGCTCGTCCTCCTTGGCCAGCACGCCCTCGGCGTCGACCGGCAGCTGGTCCATCTCCAGCTGGTGCCACCCCTGGTCCAGCAGCGAGGCCGCCAGGTACTCCGAGGTGGCGTAGCCCTGCCCGAACTGGGCCATCGCCGTCAGACGCTCCACCAGCTCGGCCGGCAGCACCTCGCCGGTGTCGATGTGGCGGGCGTAGTTGGCCAGCACGCGCGGGTGGGTGGCCCAGTTCTCGTTGAACTGGCTGGGCAGCTCCACGAAGTCGCGCGAGGTGTTCGCCCCGGCCAGGGAGGCGTACTTGCAGTTGGAGAGCAGGCCGTTCAGGGCGTGCCCGAACTCGTGGAAGGCCGTGGTGACCTCGTCGAAGGTCAGCAGCGTGGGCTGGCCCTCGCCCGGGCGGGCGATGTTCTGGCAGTTGACCACCACCGGGTAGGTGCCCTCCAGGTGGGACTGCTCCACCAGGTTGTTCATCCACGCCCCGCCGGCCTTGCCGTCGCGCGTGTAGAAGTCGCCCAGGAACAGGCCGATGCCGTTACCGGCCTCGTCCTTCACCTCCCAGACGATCACGTCGTCCGCCCAGCCCTTCAGGTCCTCGCGGCGCTCGAAGGACAGGCCGTAAAGCAGGTTGGCGGCGTAGAACACGCCGTTCTCGATCACGCTGCCCAGCTCGAAGTAGGGGCGCAGCACGTCGTCGTTCAGCTCGAAGCGCTCCTTGCGGGCCAGGGTCTCGGCGCGCGCCCAGTCGGACAGGGCGAAGGCCTCCACGCCGTCGATCTCGCCGGCCTTGGCGAGCACCTTGGCCAGCTCGGCCCGCTCCGCGCGCAGCTTGGTGCGGGCCGGCTCCACCAGCTGGCCGAGCAGCCCCATCACGTTCTTTGTGGTGCGGGCGCCCTCCTCGTCCACCGCCAGGGCGGCGTGGTTGGCAAAGCCCAGGAGCTTGGCCGCCTGGTCGCGCAAGCGCACGATCTTGAGCACCAGCTCGCGCGTGTCCGCCTCACCGCTCGCGCCCCGGGAGATGGAGGCGGCGTGCACGCGGGCGCGGGCCTGCGCGCTCGGCAGGGAGGCGACGATCGCCTGCACCGTCGGGTTGTCCATGCTGGTGAGGAACTCCCCGTGGCCCGCCTCTGCGGCGGTGGCCGCCAGGGCGGCGCGCGCCGACTCATCCAGCGTCTCTACCTCCGCCGCGCTCAGCTCAACGGCCGACTCCTTCAGGCCCGCCACCACCTTCTGCTGGTACTCGGCCTCCAGGCCCGCCAGCTGCGCGTTCAGGCCGCGCAGCACGTCCTTGTCTGCGGCGCTCAGGGCGATTCCGCCGCGCTCGAACTCGCGCAGCTGCTCGCTGACCCACTGCTTGGTCTCCGCGTCCGCCGCGCTCAGGTCCACAGACTTGATGCGCTCGTACAGGCGCTCGTCCAGCAGGTAGGCGTCCGTGTGCGCCGCCAGCAGCGGCGCCAGGCGCAGCTCGGCCTCGTCGTAGGCCGCACCGCCCACCGCGCCGGCCAGGTTCCAGAACACCGCGTTCGCGCGGGTCAGCAGCTCACCGGCGCGCTCCAGCGCCTCCACCGTGTTCTCCACGGTGGCCGGCTCCGTGCTGGTGGCGATCTGCGCCCACTCGGCCCGCTCGATTTCCATGCCCTCCACGATGGAGGCCTCCATCAGCTCCGGCGTGAGCAGCTCGAACTGCGGCAGCTCGTAGGGCAGCGGGGAAGGCTGCGCCAACGGGTTAGTCATAGTTATTCCTTTCGGTTTTCTTCCTTAAGTTTCAGGGGCGGCCGCCCCGCTAGGCCGCCTAGTTGAGCGCAGGCGTGCGTGGACGACGTCGTCCACCCGCCTCCCCCACCAAGCGGCCGGTGGTGAGAAGCGGCCTAGTCGGTGCCGGGCTCCGACGCCAACCCAAGGGCCCGGCGCACGTTGGGAGGGAAGAATCCCGGCCCCTTGAGCACCTTGCCGTCGGCGCGGTAGATCGGCTTGCCGTCCGCGCCCAGCTTGGAGAGGTTGGAGGCCTGCACCTCCGCCAGCACGCGCGGCAGCGAAATGCCGGCCTCGATCGCCATGCCGTAGATGACGTAGACCAGGTCCGCCAGGGCGTCGGCGGCCTCCACCACGTCGCGCGAGTGGTCGTCCTCCTTCAACGCCTCCGGCAGCGCGGCCTCGAACGCCTTGCGGGCGCTGGGGCCGTAGACCGCGCCCACCAGCTCGGCGCACTCCTCCAGGATCAGGCTCATGCGCATACCGATGCGATCGAAGTCCACGCTCGGCACCTGCCGGCCCATCGGCATCAGGTAGGTGGCGTGGAACTGGTTCACCAGGGCCTCCGGGTCGCGCGGGTCCAGGGGCAGCTCGCCGGCCACGCCCGGGCCGTCCCACGGGGAAGCGGGCACGCCGCGCGGGTCAGTCGCCAGGAGACTGCCCACCCACTGGTCCACCAACGGCTGGCCCACCTTCAGCACCAGGGACTTGCGCCTCGTGCCCTCCCGGACGAATCCCATCCGCCAGGCGGTCTTCCAGGACGGCCAGTTGCCCACGGCCGCGCCCCAGGTCAGGGCCGTCAGGCCCAGGTCGTTGAACGCGTGCTGCGCCACCAGCTCCAGAGCGCGGTGCATGTAGCCGTGGCCGCGCTGTTCACCGGCCAGGTAGTAGCCCACCTCGGCGCGCCCGTCCACCGGGGTGCGCAGCGAGATCATGCCGATCGGGGTGGCGTCGGCGGCCCCCACCCTGATAGCCCACTCCCGGCTGTCGCCGGCCCACGCCTGCGGGACCAGCTCGCCCACAAAGAACTCGGCGTCGCTCAGTTGGTAGGGCGTCGGCACGATGGTCCACCGCTGGATGTCTGGGTCCTGGCAGATGCGGTAGATGGCCTCGACGTCCGCCTGGCTCGCCGGGGTCGCCAGGAAGATCTCGCCGTCGCTGAGTACGTAGGGTTCCATAGGGCACCAGTCTAGGGGGCCAGGAGCGGCGGTCCCGTCCGGGGCGGCCTGGCCCGCCCGGCCAGGCGTGGGCGCGCGCGGGTACGAGTTGGCCCCCTGCGAACGAATCGCAGGGGGCCAGGGTCGGGATTGCCGGCGCCGTCTAGGCGGCCGGGCCTCGGCACGCGGGTCAGGCGGCCAGACGCAGCGCGCGGCTGGCGGCGGCCAGGCGGGCCTCGGCGCGCTCGATGCGGCCGGCGGCCGCGTACTTCGGCAGGGAGGCCACCTCGCGGGCGGCCTGCTCGTACTCGTGAATTGCAGTGTTCAATTCCATCTCCTCTTCTTCTTCGTCGCGCGCACCCGTTCGGCTCGTTTGCCGGCGCTGGGTGCGCGGTGGTATTTGGCTCGTGTCGCACGCTAGGGGCTTGCCCGGCCGCGCCGCCCGGCGCGCAGCGTTATTGCTGCGCCGGCGGCGCCGCGCGCATCGCGTTACCGGGCATGCGGGGCGGTGCCCCAGCACCTCTGGGTTCGCGTGATCGTTTCTGCTCAGGGGGCAGGTTGATCCAAGCTGCGCGTACAGCAGGTGCGCGGCGCGCACGAGCATGCATTCCATATCAACGCAGCAAGACCGGGTTTTGTTCCCGGCGCGTTCAGCGTGGCCGGCGTCGTGAGAAGACCGCGGGAGAGACATTCGCAGTGTCCGAGGGGGGACTTGAACCCCCACGCCCTATATCGGGCACTAGCACCTCAAGCTAGCGCGTCTGCCATTCCGCCACTCGGACTAGTGGCCGCAATTGCGACCTGGGAAAACTTACCACCGGTCAATGCAGAAACCAAACCGGGCGGAGTGCGGTTCGTCACCGCCTCGCTCCGCCCGGTTCGCTCCCGCCGCGCCGATCCGCGCGCCGGCGCGCGCGAACGCCCTGCTGAAGCGGCGCACGAAAAACGTCTATGGGTCCCAAAGAGACTCGTTGTCACGGTAGGCGATTTTGCCGAATATCGGCTTTCACAACCGAACCAAGTAGACACGACATAAACA
>NZ_JBZXJM010000018.1:0-48085 GCF_058725725.1 Buchananella sp. 103232
TGTGACGCCTCGACGTACCCGCTTTGCCAGCCGATATTCACAAGCGCCCACGTAAGTCTACCGTGACAACGAGTCTCTTGGGACCCATAGACGTTTTTCGTGCGCCGCTTCATCCAGCGGGGAGGGCAGCACGGCCGTTGCCCGTGGCGTACGGGAGGGCGGCCAGCGTGCCACCCTGCGCTGCGGGCACGGCCTGCCCGGGCCCGCTCAGGGGCGCCTGGCCCCGCTGGCCCCGCTCGCCCTGCGCCGGCCCGCCCGGGCCGGGGACCATCGGGTCGGTGGAGTCCAGCAGCCCCTCCGGTCCGGCAGGTACCGGCGCGGTGAGGAGGGCGGCCAGCGGGGCAACGTCGTGCCCCCTGACCAGGTGTTCCAACACCTCCACGCAGGCGCCGGCGCTCGCATCGAGCGGCACGAAGGCATCGGCTAGGTCTGCGGCCCGGGCCTCATCCCCCGGCGCGCAGGCCAGCGCCACCTTCACGCCGGCCCGGTGCAGGGCGGTGACGGTGGCGCGGTCAACATTCTCCATCTCCAGACTGATCAGGGCGAGCTCGCCCAGGCCGGCCGACGAGCAGGCCAGCAGCTCCACCAGGTCGGCGCAGCGGCGCTCGACGTAGATGGGGCCGCTAGCTAGCTTGCGGACCAGTTCCTCCTCCAGCGCGCCCTCCAGGCACAGGAGCACCCCGAAGCTCTCAGTCACGGCGCCTACTCTCCCACCCCGGTCGGGACCAGGGTCAGGCCGCCGGGGGCGGAGATCGCGGCCAGCACGGTCTGCAGGCTTGCCTCGGGCACCACCAGTTCCACACTGTTTGCCGAGGGCAGGCGTCCCAGCCCGCCGCTGGCCTCCGGCAGGCGGGCGATCACTAGGCCGTCGGCCACCTTCTCCGGCTCCGTCTGCCGCTCGCGCAGGCTCGAGGTGCCCGTATCGGGCAGCTTCCACAGCTCCACCTGGCTACCCACCACTGCGGTCTGGGGCAGCTCGCCGCGCACCGGCACCATGACGCGGCGCAGCTGCAACTCCCCTGCGGCCGCGATCGCGTTGACGGAAAGGAGCTCACCGGCCTTGATGGAACGGCTGGCGATGGTGCCCTCCTCGAGGGTGCGCACGTAGCTGTCCTCGGCCTCGCCCAGGTTGACCGGGACGGACCTGACCATGTCCTGCGTGATCACCTTGCCCTGCTCCACGGTCTGGGTGAGCATCAGGAAGGAGGTCTTGCTGGTGGCCTTACCCACCACCACCGCCCCGAGCGCCACGGACGCGCACACCAGGAGGATCCCGATGATCAGGCGGGGGTCGGTCAGACGGGAGCGCCGCAAGCGGGCCGGGTTAGCTTTGTTCCGCACCCACACATATTGCCCTCTTTTGCGGGCAAAACGGGGCCAATCCACAGTGTCGTGTTTATCCACATTGCCTTGCGCGTGTGTGCACCAACTGGCACGAAATGACATGATTGGGGCATGACACGCAGGTTCTTCACGGTAGCTGACGTAGCCGAGCAGCTGGGGGTTTCCGTCTCCGCAGTACGCGCCATGCTCCACAGCGGGGAACTCCTTGGCATCCAGGTGGGTGGCAAGAACGTTTGGCGCATCGAGGACTCCGAGCTCGACGCCTACATCGAACGCGCCTACGCGGCAAACAAGGAGCGCATCGCCGCAGAGGGCTTCCGGGTGGGCTAGGCAAAACGCCCGCCCATGAGAAAGCGGCGCCTCGCGGCCGGGTTCGTCCCGGGGCGGGGCGCTACTTCTTGCCCACTCCTGCCGGGGCGGGGCGCTACTTCTTGCCCACGAACCACCGGCGCAGCTGCTCTATTCGCGCCTCGATCTGCTCGGTGGTCGCCTTGGCCACCTCCGGCCCGCCGCAGCGGCGGCGCAGGTCGGCGTGCACGTTGGCGTGCGGCTCCCCGGAGCGTTGCGCCCACGCGCTGACCAGGCGCTGCAGCTCCTTGCGGCGCTGGGCGCGCTGGCGGTGGTCGCTCACCCCGGCGTTGGAGTCGCGCAGCGCCGCGGCGGCGCGCTCGCGCTCCTGCTGGGCCAGCTGGGAGGCCTGGCGGTCGCGCAGCGCGGAGGTGAACTCGTCCATCTCCATGAAGCCAGGCAGCTCCAGGTAGGACTGCTCGGCCACCGATCCCACGGCCGCCTCGGTGCCGAACTCGCCGCCGGCAAAGAGCACGCGGTCAAAGGAGGCGTCGGCGTCCAGGGCCTCGAACTGGCCGAACAGGTCGTCGCTGGCGTTTTCCACCCGGTTGGCCTGGGCGATCAGCGCCTCCTCGGGGTGGAAGTCGCCCTCTTCCGCGCTCCCGGCGGGCTTGCCGAGCGCGTGGTCGCGTTCCACCTCCAGTTCGCCGGCCAGCTCCAGCAGCGGCGCCACGGAGGGCAGGAAGATGGAGGCGGTCTCGCCGCGCCGGCGGGCGCGCACGAACCGGCCCACGGCCTGCGCGAAGAACAGGGGGGTGGCGGTGTTGGTGGCGTACACGCCCACCGCCAGGCGCGGGATGTCCACGCCCTCGCTGACCATGCGCACTGCCACCAGCCAGCGGCTGCGGGAGGCGGAGTACTTGTCGATCTGCTCGGAGGCGCCGGAGTCGTCTGAGAGCACCACGGTGGGCGCCTCACCGCTGATCTGGCGCAGCAGGGCGGCGTAGGCGCGCGCGGCCTTCTGGTCGGTGGCGATCACCAGGGCGCCGGCGTCGGGCACGGAGCGGCGCACCTCGGTCAGGCGCTTGTCTGCGGCCTCCAGCACGGCGGTGATCCACTCGCCGCTGGGGTCCAGGGCGGTGCGCCAGGCCTGCTTGGTGAGGTCCTTGGTGAGGGGTTCGGCCCAGGCGGGCGGCGTATTCCTCCCCGGCGCGGGTACGCCAGGCCATCGTGCCGGAGTAGGCCAGGAAGAGCACTGGGCGCACCACGCCGTCGCGCAGCGCGTCGCCGTAGCCGTAGGAGTGGTCCGCCCGCGAGCGCAGCACGCCGTGCTCGTCCTCGACGTAGCGCACGAAGGGGATCTTGGACTCGTCCGAACGGAAGGGGGTGCCGGTCAGGGACAGGCGGCGGGTGGCCTTGCCGAAGGCCTCGCCGATGCCGTCTCCCCAGGAGCGGGCGTCGCCGCCGTGGTGGATCTCGTCCAGGATCACCATGGTGGGGGCGGAGGCGGTGCGGCGGCGGTGGACGGCGGGGTTGGAGGCCACCTGGGCGTAGGTGACGGCCACGCCGTGGTAGTGGCTGCCCTCTTCCTCTTGCGCGTTGGCGAAGGCGGGGTCCAGGCGGATGCCCACGCGGGCGGCGGCGTCGGCCCACTGCACCTTCAGGTGCTCGGTGGGGCAGACCACCACGACGCGCTTGACGGTGCCGCGCGCCAGCTGCTCCACGGCCACGCGCAGCGCGAAGGTGGTCTTGCCCGCGCCCGGGGTGGCCACGGCCAGGAAGTCCTGCGGGTCGGCGGCCAGGTATCTTCTCTAGGGCGGCGGCCTGCCAGGCGCGCAGGGAGCCGGCCGTTCCCCACGCGGCGCGCGCCGGGAAGGACGGGGAGAGTTGGGAGGCGGCGTGCACCGAGGCGCTGGCCGGGTTGGGGGCGCCGCTGCGGGAGGCGGGCGTGCGTGCCGGCGCCCCGCCTGGGGTGGCGCCCGCCGCGTTGCTGCTGGAGGTGGCCGACGTTGCCGCCGCGCCGCCCCGATCAGCGGACGGGTGCGTTTCCTCGCCCGGGGAGGTGGTGGGGCGCGGCCAGGCGGGTTGGGCTGTTGGCGGGGCGGTTGCGGGCAGCGCGGACCCCGGCCCGAACAAAGCGAGCTGGTCCTCGGCCCCGGCGGGGGCGGTGCTCACTAGCGCTTGCCGCCCCAGTTGAAGGGCCAGCGCGCTCCCCCACCGCCACCGGTGAGCTCCTGCATGATCTGCTTGCAGGTGGGGCAGACCGGGTAGTTCTTGGGGTCGCGACCGGGCACCCACACCTTGCCGCACAGGGCGACTACGGGGGCGCCGCTGATCGCGGAGGCGGCCACCTTGTCCTTGCGGACGTAGTGGGCAAAGCGGTCGCCGTCGCCGTCTGAGGACTCCGGCTGGGTGGCCGTCTCCTCGCGCTCGAGCACGCCTACAGAGGTCTCGCCCTCGGTCTCGGTTGCTAGCACAGGAGTTCGCATGCCCACCAGTCTATGCCGCGCTGGAAGCGGCGGCGCGGCGGGCGGGCGTGAGATTCTTCCCGCGCCGGGAACGGGTGTGCCCCCGCTGGGGAGATTCCCTAGCGGGGGCACAACACCGGCCTGCTTAGTCCCCGCGCGCTGGGGGACGGCGCTAAGCGGCCTGGATCAGACCAGCCCGGAGGCCTTGGCGACCTCGCGGTAGTAGTCGGCCAGCTCCAGCTTGGAGCCGGCGGCCTCGTCCACGATGACCAGGGCGTCGGGGTGGTGCTGCATGATCGTGGCCGGCCACTTGGCGCTCACGCCGCCCTCGACCAGCTGACGGATCGCCTCCGCCTTGCCGGCACCCTGGGCGACCAGCACGAGCTTCTTGGCGCTCATGATGGTGGCCAGGCCTTGGGTGAGGCAGTGGGTGGGCACCTTGTCCAGGTCGCCGTCGAAGAAGCGGGCGTTGTCCTGGCGGGTCTGGGCGGTCAGCACACCCAGGTGGGTGCGGGAGGCCAGGGAGCCGCCGGGCTCGTTGAAGGCGATGTGGCCGTCGGAGCCGATGCCCAGGATCTGCAGGTCCACGCCGCCGGCGGCCGCGATCTTGGCCTCGTAGTCTGCGCAGGCCGCCTCCAGGTCCTCGGCGTTGCCGTCCGGGCCGTGCACGGCCTCCGGGCGCAGGTCCACCTTGGAGGCGATCTCGTTGTGGATCACGTTGCGGTAGCGCTCCGGGTGGTCCGGGTCGATTCCCACGTACTCGTCCAGCATGAACGCGGTGGCCTGGGCGAAGGAGATCTGGCCGGCCTGGTAGCGCTTGATCAGCTCCGCGTAGGTGGACAGCGGGCTAGAGCCCGTGGCCAGGCCGATCACTGCGTTGGGCTTGGCCTCCAGCAGCTTCTGGTACTGGTCCGCAGCCAGCGCACCGATCGTTGCATCGTCGGGAACAATTACGACGTCCATGGCGTACTCCTCCTTGCGACCTCCGTGGTCGCCCCAGTCAACTTTAGGCCATTGCGGGCCCGATTCGGCCCGACCAGGGTCCCGCTCCTGTCCCCGGTCGGGCCTGCGCGGCGCCGCCTAGTGCTTGGGCCAGGAGCGCATCTTGGTCAGGAAGGCGACCTGGTTCTTGGCCAGGCCGGCGGCGCCGATGGCCGCGCCGGCCAGCGCCACCAGGATCCCGTAGACCACGGTCCCGGCGCCCAGCAGGCTCTGCCCCACCAGTGTGTCTGGGGTGAACAGGGAGGCGATCACGATGGGGATGGACAAGACGCCCATCAGGGCAAAGACCACCAGTTGCACCACCAGGGTCAGGCCGCCCGCGCCCATGCCGGCGTTGTTGAAGGGTGAGGCCCCGGGCGGCGGGACGGGGTAGATGAAGTGGCCGGCCACGCCGTATGCCATGCCCATCATGGCCAGCGAGATCCCGACGTTTCCGCCCACGAATGCGGCTCCGTCCACCCCGAGGCCCAGCCGCCACGCCCCCAGCAGGGAGATGACCAGGACCAGCGGCAGGTAGCCGATGACGGAGGCCAGGAAGCGGCCCCGGATCTCCGCGCGCGGGCTGACTCCCGCAGAGATGTGGCTCCAGTAGGCGGTGGAGTCGTAGGCGATGTCTGCATGCACGGACTGCAGCACGAACGCGATGAAGAAGGTCAGGAAGGTGGGCAACGAGCTGAAGGCGAGGCCCACTCCCCCGCCGTCCCCAAAGGACTTCGATCCGCTCTCGATGATCACGGGGGCGGCCGCGATCATGAGGGCGCTGAATCCGACCATCAGGACCGGCAGGGAGAGCCAGCGCGGGTCGCGGTACTTGTAGCGCAGGGAGCGTTCGGCGATGACGGCGGTGACGGGGTCGATGCCGGGCAGCTTGGCCAGCGCGTCGGCTAGCGCCCAGCTCCGCTTGGCCGTGCTGGACGACGCTCCACCCACCGCAGCGTTCTGACCGGCCTGCGGCGTGGCGGGCGCCTGGTCCACCGGGGTGTCCAGGTGGCGCTGGACTGCGGCGAGGTCCGCCTGTGCGCGCCCGAGCGGGGCACCGAGCATGGCGGAGGGCAGCAGGCGCAGCCAGGCCCACCACAGCAGCGCGGTGGTGACCGCAGCGATGGCCACCTGGGCCACGGCCGCGCCTATGGCGCCCGTGGCCAGGGAGCCGGGAGCGGCCAAGCCGGCCCCGAAGGGGGTCCAGGCCAGGACTGTGGCGACCTTGATCAGCAGCCCGCCAGAGATGTTCTCCATCAGCCCGGGCAGCACGAAGCCGATGCCCATGAGCGGGACCAGCAGGACCATTAGCACCATCGTGTTGCGGTCGCGTCCCTTGCGGGAGCGCCCGGCCCCGGCGAAGAAGGTCGTGCTGACGCGGGCCAGCAGCCAGCTGGTCAGCGTCGCCAGTGGCCAAATGACTGCCGCCAGGGCGATCGCCTCCGGCTGAGCGGCCCGGGCCCAGGTCAGGATGGGCAGGCCCAGGATCAGAGCGGTGATCAGGCCGGGGATGCCCATGCCGCCGGCCAGCAGGAGCCCCAGGGCGAACCTGGGGGTGGCGGAGGTGTAGGGGGCAAAGTTTCGCGGGTCAAGCGTGTTGTCCACGCCCGAAGCCAGCAGCGGGACGGTGGCCCAGCCAAACACGATCGCCCCGCCCACCAACGTCAGCGCGGTGTGGGCAACGTGGACGGACTCATCGCCGACGAAGAACGCCGCCATGAACATTAATACGAGCCAGAACAGCCCGTACAGCCCGCCCAGGATCGCCAGGACCATGCGCATGGTGCTCTGGGAGAGCATGCCTGCCAGCAGGCGGAACCTCAGTTTGACGAGGGTCGCAACCACGTCAGCTCCTCCTGCTTGCCGTTTCCGCCCACCAAGGAGGCGAAGCGGTCATCTAGGGACATGCCGGCGGCAACGTCGGCCGTGGTACCGGCGGCCATGATCTGGCCGCGGTGGACGATTGCCACGTGGGTGCACAGCGCCTCCACGGTGGCCATGACGTGGCTGGAGAGCACGACGGTGCCGCCCTGGGCGGTGAAGTGCTGCAGCATGGTGCGAATGCCGGCGGCGGAGACGGGGTCTACCGCCTCGAAGGGCTCGTCGAGCACCAGCACGTCGGGCGAGTGCACCAGGGCGCAGGCCAGGGAGACCTTCTTGGTCATGCCGGCGCTGTAGTCGCCCACCTGCTTGCCGGCGGCCTCCTCCAGCCCGAGCACGCGCAGCAGCTGCTCGGTGCGCTCAGCGATGAGGTGAGGCGGCATGCCGCGCAGGCGCCCCACGTAGGTGATCAGGTCGCGACCGCTCAGGCGGTCGAACAGGCGCATGCCGTCGGGCAGCACGCCCAGCTTGCGCTTGGCCTCCTCGGGGCGGCCCCACACGTCCACGCCGTGCACGGTCACCACGCCACCGTCGGGCTGCAGCAGCCCGGTGGCCATGTTCAGGGTGGTGGTCTTGCCGGCGCCGTTGGGGCCAACCACGCCGTAGAAGGAGCCGGCGGGGATGTCCAGGCTCAGGCCCGCCACGGCGACGTTCTGCCCAAAGATCTTCACCAGGCCCCGCATGCTCAGCGCAGCCTGCGGGTCCACCGGGGGCAGCTGGCTCGGGGGCACCGCCTGGGCGGGGATGGCCACCGGGGGCGGCAGCTGCGGGGAACCCGGAGCGGCCTGCGGGGCGAACTGCGGGGCGAACTGAGCGCCACCTTGCGTCGCCATCGCCTGGGCGGGCGCTCCTTGCGGGGCGAACTGCGGGGCCGCCTGGCCAGGCGCGTTCTGAGCCGCCTGCGGGTAGCCCTGCGGCGCACCCGCAAAAGCGGGCGCTCCTTGCGGCGCGACTGGGGGCTGGTTGGAGGGCTGAGGGATACCAGAACTCATGCTCAAAACCATATGGTTAGCCGCGCTAGCCGCGCTTCCTTCCAGGGGCGGAAACGCCAGCGGCGGCCCGGTCCTCCCCGCGGACGAATAGAGCAGGTGGGCACCGGGTTGAACCCGGTGCCCACCTGCTCTTCCTGCTTCAGCGCTACCTCAGTGTCGCGCCCCTGCAGATGCTCCCCTTGCGGGGAGAGGTCACTTGGCGATGGCCTTCTTCAGGGTGGAGCCAGCGGAGACCTTCACGCCGAAGCCAGCGGGGATCTTGATCTCCTCGCCGGTGCGCGGGTTGCGGCCGGTGCGGGCGGCGCGGGCCACGCGCTCGATGGACAGCAGACCGGTGATCTTGACCGGCTCGCCCTTGGACAGGGACTCGATGACGACCTCCTGGAAGGCGGCGATGGCGGCGTCAGCCTGGGCCTTGGTCAGGTCGGTGCGCTCGGCGATGGCGGCAATCAGCTCAGTGCGGTTGACGGACATGTCAATCCTCTCGTCTGTGGTTCGGTAATTACCGCGAAGCGTCGCGGCCCGTTGTGGCTTGACACTACGCAATGAAGCGCGTGGAGACCACGATTTGAGGGGAATTTCCGGCATCTAAGCGGGAAAAGTAACACCCCCAAGCCCTCATTCTGACACCGCACACCTCAGACGTCAGAACGATGTGGGTATTGCGTCCCTGGCGCTCGGACTTTTCCGCACCCTGCCAGCGAAAAGACAGGGCACCCTTGCCTCACCGCTCGGGGCGGAAGATCTCCGTGGACGTGCCCAGCTCCGGGCCCACCCCGCCGGCGCGACGCCACGCCTCCCGGTCGTCGCGCGGCTGGTTCGGGTCCCGCCCGGTCACCACCTCGTCAGCCCCGAAGGGAGCAACGCCCTGCTGGTCGCCCACCTCGTCCAGGTCCGTGCGCAGCAGGTGCATGGCGGCGTCGGCGCGCACCAGCGCCTCGCACATCGCCTCCGCGCCCTCCTGCATGCCCTCGGTGGGGACAAAAACGCCGTCGTGCAGATGGGTGGGAGCGAAGGGAATCATCACCTGCTCGCGCACCACCATCATCTGCATGGCCACCAGCACCGGTGTGAGGGACTCGGCCGCCCGCACGCCCCCGGACATGGTGGCGCCGTAGGAGACCACACTGACCGGCTTGAACGCCCACTCCCGTGCCAGGTAGTCGATGGCGTTCTTCAGGATCGCCGGGTAGCCGCGGTTGTACTCCGGCATGACCACGATGAAGGCGTCCAGCGCGTCGATCCGCTTGGACCACTCCACGGTGTGCGGGTTGACGTAGCGGCGCAGGCGGGGCAGCTCCGGCTCGTCGAACAGCGGGAGGTTAACCTCCTTCAGGTTGATCCGCTCCACCTGGAAGGCGCCACAGCGCCTAGCCACCGCCTCGATCCAGTCAGCGATCGGGTCGCCGTGCCTGCGCGCCGACGCCGCCGCGTTAATGATCCCGAGCCTGATCATTGAGGGTCCTTTCCCTGGGAAGCGGCCTGCCGGGCCGGGCTGCACTGCCCGGCCTCTCTGTAGCGACCGACGATCTGCGCCTAGCCTACGCTGCCAACAGCCCGCCCCCAATGAGGCGTTAATTCTTGGCGGCCCAGTACTCGCGCTCCAGGATGCCCATCAGCACCTGGTCGTGGTAGGCGCCGGCGTGGAACACCGCCTCGCGACGCACGCCCTCGCGCACGAAGCCGCAGCGCTCGTAGGCGCGCAGCGCGGAATCGTTGTACGCCCACACAGTCAACTCGATCTTGTGCAGGCCCAGCTCCTCAAACCCGTAGGCCAGCATCAGGCGCGTGGCCGCCGAGCCGTAGCCCAGCCCCACGTGCTCCGGGCCAATGATGATCGCAAACGTGCCCGTGCGCGTCACCGGCCCGATCCCCCACATGGTCACGTGCCCCACCAGGGTGTCGCCCACCATCACCGAAAAGCCGACGCTCGAGGTAGTGGCATTCGAGCTCCACTGCCGAAACTGCTCCACGATCGCGGACAGCGGGCGCGGCTTGACCACGTCCTGCTGCAACACCGCCCAATCCGGGCGCTGCCACCACTGCGCCAAGGTCACGAAGTGCTCCTCCGTGCTGGGCACCAGTCGCACGTGGCCCGCCTGCATCAGGGCGCTCCCGTAGGCGCGAGCGGACTGGCCGTCGCGGATCTCGACACTCTCCATGTGGGTCTTCCCTTCTGGGCTTGCCGCCGGCGGTGGGCGGACGCTGATGGGCGGGCGGGCGGCGGTGGGCGGACGGTGATGGGCGGGCGGTGGCCGTGTGCCTCTAAAAGTAGCGGTAGGCGCGGTCATATGCGGCGAAGAACTCCCCCGCGCCCTTATACGGGTCCGGGTGCGCACCGCGCTCGAAGGCGTAAGAGTCCAGGCCCCGAGCCGGGATCCCGTGCACCGTGAAGCGCAGCGCCTTCCAGGCGCGCACGTACTCGCGCGTCCCCCGGGCCGAAGACAGGCGCTCCAGCAGCGCCGGATCAAAGCGCAGCTTGTGCCGGGCCGCCACCTCGAACCAGGCGGTGGCGGCCGCGAGCGCGTCGGCCCGATTCAGCATCGCGCGGACCGGAAGCCAGGCCATCGGGGCGACTCCTTCCTGCGGCAGGGGCTCGGACAGTGGGCGGATTGCGGGGCGGGCGCGCTGCTGGGGCGGCGGGCGGGGCGTCGTCCCTCGCAACAGGCGCCTAGCCGGGCGACCCACCGCTCGGGGCGGCGGGCTGGGCGTCGTCCCTCGCAACAGGCGCCTAGCCGGGCGACCCACCGCTCGGGGCGGCGGGCGGGGCTTCGTCCCTAATTGTGGCGGATCGGCAGGCGTAGCACGGTCCTGAGGCGATCGGGCCCCGCGCTCCTGGCGTCGCTCAGGTAAATCTCGTGGTGCAGGCGGGTGGGCGAGTAGTCAAGCGCGAAACCCTGCTCGAGCGCGAAGGCGCGCATGGCGGCGACCGTGGCGGGCTCGTCGTCGAAGGCGCCGGTGTGCATGCACTGGA
This sequence comes from Buchananella sp. 103232, assembly GCF_058725725.1. Classification (NCBI taxonomy): domain Bacteria; kingdom Bacillati; phylum Actinomycetota; class Actinomycetes; order Actinomycetales; family Actinomycetaceae; genus Buchananella; species Buchananella sp. 103232. The sequence goes on from NZ_JBZXJM010000018.1 coordinate 10,929, forward strand.
CACACAGGCCCTCGTCGTAGCGGAAGAACTCCACGGTGGAGAAGTCCCGGTCCTTCTTGCTCGCGGCCTCCCGGACCGCCCAGTCGAAGTCCGCGTCGGTGACAAAGTCCGGCAGGCGGATCGCCAGGATCCACTTGAGGGCGTCCTTGCGGGTCAGGTCCAGCTCCGCCACGCCGTCCTGCCACCAAAACCCCTCCAGCGGAGGGACCACGAAGTCGAAGAACCAATCAATCTGGCGCGGGCCCTGCCTCGACATCTTGATCGCGAAAACCACGTGGTAGAGCAGCTCGATCGCCAACTGAAAGCGTCCGCTCGGGTCCATCGGGGCGCCGTGCCCGCGCACCGCCGCGAAGTTCATGGGCGGCACGGTGACGACGCCGGGCGTGGTCTTGGGCGAATAGAGCTCCGGGAATTCCTGCTTGAAATCGAAGGCCACGGCTCCCCCCTCTCTCCTATGTGCGCAGCCTATCGGGTGTCGAGGGGGCGGGGGCGGGGAATCGACCGTTGGCCCGGGAGCGGGAGCGGGAGGGAGCGCTAACGGGAGCGGGAGGGCGTGCTAGCGGGGCCGGTGGGAGCGGCGCGCGGACCGGGTGGGGCGGGTGCTAGCGGACCTGGCGGGGCGGGTGCTAGTGGACCGGGCGGGGCAGTGCGCGGAATGGAGCGGCGCGAGGTGCGCTAACGCGCGCGCTTACTCATGCGCGCGGGCGCGCGGTCTTCTTGGGGGAGGGAAGATCGTCGTGCACCGCGGCCACCAGCCTGGCCACCACGGCTGAATCCTCGACGTCCACCAAGATCATCGGCTTTCCGCCCTCGTAGGGCAGCTCCATTCGCGCATCCGGCAGCAACTCCAGGGCGGTTTTCGTGGGCTTGAGCATAAAGCGGTCGTCGTAGATGCCACCGACCACCTTCCCGCGCAGGTAGATGACGTACTCCCCCATCATCCTGCGGTGAGCGACGCCGTCCAGACCCCTGAGTAGGTCCAGCACGTAGTCCAGGTATTCCTTGGTAGACGACACTTTGGGCCTCCCTGGGTCGGTCGCCTTGGAGGAGCGACACCGTTTAGGGACCATTGTGCGCTTCGAGCGGGGACTCCCGTGGGAAAACCGGGCGGGCCGGAGTGGCACCGAGCGTACAAGCGTACGGCCGGGGTACATCCGACCGATCGGGAGCGCGACACCAAGCGGTCGGATGTACCCCGTTGCAGCATTTGCGAGCTTGGGGGCGCGAGGATGGGCTCGGGATAGCGCCGCAAGCCCCGTTGGTGTTCAGCCGCCCCTACGGGGCGACTTTCAAGGAAAAGACAAGCACTCCCACATCGCGCATTTTGAGGGAGCGTGTTTTCCGCTTGATTCTGCGCAATTTCCGACCGCCGGACGCTGCTTCCCCCCGAACCTATCTCCGCGACTCCCTTGCCGCGCTGACGCCGCAGGACGACAAAAAGATGGATGACGAGCCAGACTCTCCGCTCCCCCGCCGTTCGCGCATGAAGAGTTCTTCGCGCCCCAACACCGGCACCGGCACCGGCACCGGCAGTCAGCCATAGCGTGATTGAAGCTCAGCTCGGAGATCGCGGAAATAGCGAGCTTGATAGGTCACCAGGAATCGTTTAGCAACCCACCTCGGAAATAGCCTGCGGCGAAGCTGCACGGTTTCTACGAAGGTGACATGACATCCGCCTTTTCCCTTTGATTCAAAGGTTCCACGCCATACACCAGTCAGAGTTGGCGAATCCATTTGAAACTCCCAGAGTAGAGGCTCTTCGAGGCGCGTGGTACAAAACCGTATGGGCTTCCCCTTCTTGGGGGTCTCAATAAATCGCTGTTTGTCAACAACCTTGCATGCTGATAGATCACTGCGCCATTGCCAACGCTTCAGGTTGGTAACCACCTGCCAAACCTGCTTCGGAGTATAGGGAAGCTCTTCTTCCCAAACGACGATTACTTCACCCATTTTCTCCGCCAAGGTTCGTCACCATTCTCGTACAAAAGATGATAGTTGTTATGGCAAAGGACGGCAGCAACCACAATGAGCACCTAGTCCACGTCGACCCCGAAGCCAATCGCGACCTTCAAAGTGCCCAGCCCCCGAGCAGGGGCCAGCACCTCCGGTTTGGTGCGGCGAATGATCGGGGCGAACTCAACAGACACGGACGCATTCTATTGGGGGTGCAGTAGGGCTGCGCTGGCCGGCAAGGCGCGCGGCGGGGAGGGACGCCAGGCGGGGCGTCGTCTCCCTTAATCGTGGCGGACCGGCAGGCGCAGCCTATTGTCGGGCGAAACTCGCCTCCCACAGGGCGTTAATAGGCATCGCCCACAAGCGCTCCCCGAAAGGCATGACCTCGCTACCCGTGTAGAGCACGATCCCGGCGATGAAGCGCTTGCCGGCAAGACTGCGCAACTGTTTGAGTCCCTTGAAGTGCTTTGCGCCAAGAGTGGCCTGTGCTTTGACTTCTACGCCGACGATCTCACGAGCGCGATTTTCTAGAACGATGTCAACCTCGTGGTCCCCGTTGCCGCTGTCGCGCCAGTGGTTCACCGTGAAGTCCACCTCTGACCAGCCCCGCTGCTTAAGCAGTTCCCCTACAACGAATGCCTCGACAAGCCCTCCGGTGAGTGAACTCGAAATGTCATGCTCAAGGCCGCGCAGGTCTACGCCCGCCAGATGGGCAGCAACACCCGGGTCGGCTACATAAACCTTCGGCTTTGCCACCGCCCGTTTGGAAAGGTTGTGCCCCCAGGCAGGAATCCGATGGATCAGGAACACGTCTTCCAACGCCTGAACGTACGACGGGACACTGCGAGCAGGCAGGTCCAGCGCCTGGCCATACCTCTGATTGACGAACTCCGAGGCGTTCTCGGCAGCAATCAAACTCATCAACGGTCGCAGCCTGTCATGGAAGCGAATCCCACTGACGTCGCCGACGTCCTTGGAAAGTACCCTCTCTAGGTAGGCGTCAATCCAACGTCGCCCAGCTCGCGGCTGCATGCCCTGCAACTCGGGATAGCAGCTCGACATTGCCAACTCTAGGTATTCGGCACGGGACAACTCCTCTGCGTGGAGCGAGGGCCCCAGAGCGGGCAATGCCCAAGCGAACGCAGCGAAGTCCTCCACTCGCCCTCTGAGCTCGCCCTGGCTCAGGCCATGCAACAGAATCGTCTGCGCTCGTCCAGCCAAGCTCTCCTGGCTTCCGCTGGCGGTGAGCAGATTCGCCGAGCCTGTGAGGATGAACCTCCCCGCGCTCCGCTTGCGGTCTACGGACAGCTTGATCGAAAGGAGCAGGTCCGGTGCCCGCTGGGCCTCATCGATAGCGAGCACACCCTCAGGGAACTGATCGACGAAACCTTCCGGATCAGAAATCGCAGATTCGCGAGCAACCATACTGTCCAGATTCACCAGTCTGTGTTGCTGGTGCTCGAGCAGCATCTGCATCAAGGTGCTCTTTCCAACCTGTCTCGCACCACTGATGACCACGACGGGAGCATGCTCGATCACTTCCTGCGCCACAGGAAGCAGATTCCGCTTGATCAAGCCATTTTCCACACCGCCATGTTAGTACGAGTTGCCGTTCTACGACAGTTGACTTGCCGTTCTACGAGGGTCGAGTTGCCGTTCTGCGTGGGTCCCGCTCATCTCTCGGGAACGGATGGACCACCAGTGGAGTGCACCGAGGCTCACCCCGCCCCGCCTGCCTCCTGCGCCAGCTATGGGACGAAGCCCTGATTGCCGACACTTCGAGCCAATGCAGAGAGCAGATTCCTTAGCTTCACCGGGTCGGGTAGGCGCCCGATCAAACGGGGCAGATCAGCTTCAACGATCTGATCCACGTACCCCTGGTTGACGACCTCAGCGGCCTCATCGGCTAGTTCCAGCGAACCCGGCCAGCCACCAACCGCAATCACGCTCGCAAGCTCCGGAACCGGCAAAGCCGCGCCCACGCCCGCAACTTCCTGGCCAGACATGAGAGACGCAAAAGAAACTGCCCCGAGGAGCGCTCCAGCTCAAAGACCGAAAGCGGGCGCATCCTCAAACGCACAAAACGCCCAGGCCCGGAATGGCGACGAGGATCGTCGTCCGGAGTGGAGCTTCCCGTCAGAATGAACTGACCCTTTCCCGGGGAACGATTGTCCACCTGGAACCGGACCTCGTTCCAAAGCTGGGGAGCAAGCTACCACTCGTCCAGCAACTTGCGGAGATTCGATCCAGTAACTTTCGCCAGTTTGATCCCTCAGCTTTCGGATAAGGGGTTGCGGAGGCCGGGATAAGACGCCCGCGTTGGACGGCGACGCGCAGGCCTGCAGGCACACGACGGCTCTGGCGCCCGCCCGCTCTGGCCAACCCGAATCCTGCACTGCACATCCGGCACCGTGCATCTCAGACTGGGCGACGGTACGGGCCGGCGGGCGACTCCTCGTTCTGCGAGAGTCGAGTTGCCGTTTCGCAAGCGGCGTGAAAAAGCGGTGGCCTAGGGTGCGACACCCGCGCGGAGCCCGCTATCGAGGCACGACGCCCTTGAGTGCCTGCCGTTCCTGATCATCCCTGGCGAAGTCGATCTATGAAGCCGCCGATATCCTCCACCAGGCCAGGGCGAGCTCCCGACAATGGAACTTCGGCGTTGATCGCCTCGGACAGTGCGGCGAGCACCACCTCGACAAGCACAGCCGCGTTGGGGATCCCCCACCGCTCACCCTCAGCTATCAGGTCAGAGCCCGTCACCGACTCATGCCGGTACACGCCGTTCACCGCCAACGCCAGTTCCCCATCGGTGGGCAGGTGAGCCTGAGGGACCATATCGTAGGCGGGAGCCAGCCGACAGGTGCCGTCCGGCGGATGAAGGACTGACACGTTCTTGGCATGCATATCAAGGTTCCCGACGGCAACCGCCACCACAAGCTGCCTGTATAGGGTCTCCACCATCTGGATGCCACCCGCACCGCGAAAGGCTCGAGCCAGACGCTCCAGGGAAACCACCCCACCCTCTCGCTGGTACTTCTGCACGCCGGAAGCCCCCAGCACCTGGTTGCCGTCCTCCTGGTGCACACGACCTTGAGGGGCCAGCGGGTCGCGGTCGTAACGTTCGATCACCACGGCCGGGATCCCCTCGAATTCCTCGACCCATGTGGCGTAACTAGTCAATCCAACGGCTCGCGCCAGCCTGGCTCCATATTCCTCGTCGTAGATGAGCGTCGGATAGCGGGCGTGGAAGGGCTTTAGAATATGGGTTGACGGCGCCCCGTCGACCACTCGACTCCACCCGCCATCATTCCTGCGAGCCAAGACGATCTTGTCCTGGACGCCGGCCAGCGACGTCTTTCCTCCGATGGGTTTGTTCCCTAGCGGCTCCTCCGATACTGCTGCCAGCATGCGAGCCACACCGCCTTGATCCACGGGCTCATACCGAGGACTCTTGGGCTCGCCGGGCACCTGCGGGTCCCAGATCTGTAAAGCTCCTGCCACGTCGCGCCCGAACTGGCGGAGCAGGCCAATAACGTCGTGCTCCTGCACACCGCTGATCTGCGCCAGTCGCGTTCGCATCCGCCCCTCGGGCAGCAACTCAGCGAAGAAGTTGCGACGGATGGATGCCCGCGAACGAGTCGACCGAACCTGCAGGGGAACGGACAGCGACATCACCGTCGAATCAAGCCCGAAGCGGGAGGCAGCGGCAGGATCAGGAACCAAGTCGAAGGTGCGCCAGTCTCCGCGCAGCACACCGATCCGCTGACCATAAAGCTCAACGACTAGGTCACCCACGATGGTCAACCTCGCCTTGAACAGCTCCCTCATCAGAGGGGACGTTGATGGTGGCAGTCAGTTCCATGCCGGTTGCCTGCATGGCCGCAAACAAACGGTCCATGATGATAGACGGCTTGCCAGCCTCCAGCTCCCAGACGTACTTCTGAGTAGTACCCAGCTGGTTTGCCAGCTCGCGCTGCGTCAGCCCAGCCACCAAACGAGCCTGCTGCAACATGCGCCCAAGCGACTCCGGCCCCGTGACCTTGCCCTGGTACTGCATCCAGCCCCCCATCTCGCTGTTGTTAACCACACGAGGCTTGACGTCGATATTGAAGTCATCGTAGGCGACTTCAATATCGACGTCAAAGGACTCGGTGCCCCCGCCACACGTATCGCCCCTCATCCATCAGCGCACAACAGGGTTAATGCTCAAAAAGTGTGTATGAAGTGGGGACTTTTCCTTACTGGCCGTAGGTAAAAGTCGGGGTGCACAAGCTCTGAGAGCATGTGCGGTGTCTGGTGTTAGCAATCGTCCTCGTTGTGGTGTATGCGATCGCAAGTGCGTGAAGAACGGTCGGTCCAAGACCGGCAAGATGCGTTAGCGCTGCCTGGGCTGTAACGCCTCGCTGAGCGTCAAGCGTGTGGACAAGACGGCCTTGATGGAATTCGGCCTCTTCCTGCAGTGGGTATGGGGCAAGCAAGACGCCCGCAGCCTGGCTGCCGCCAGGGGCTGGTCTCTAGCCACATTTCGCCGTCGTTTGGCATGGTGCTGGCAGGTTGAAGTACTACCTCCCAAGCCCACCGGGCAGGTCCATGACTGAGGGTGTCAGATTGTTTGTGTAAGTGGTCGATCTTCGAAAGGTTGATTGACTATGACTGTGACCGAGACTGACGAGCGGGGTCAGGGTCCTGGTAAGACCACTGGTAGTGGGATCCCTGATGGGCTGGTTGACCAGCTCATGGCAGCGGCTGGTGAGCGTGGTACTGAACTGACCGGGCCGGGCGGGTTCCTGCCCGAGTTGATCAAGGCAGTACTAGAGCGTGGCATGCAGGCCGAGCTTAGTGAGCACCTGGGCTATGACAAACACGACCCCATCGGGCGCGGTAGCGGCAACTCGCGTAACGGGACTTCGAAGAAGACCGTAAAGAACCGAGATCGGCCCCATCACGCTGGACAAGCCACGGGATCGGGCAGGCAGTTTCGTCTCCCGCCTGGTGCCTACCGGACAGCGCCGCCTGGGCGGACTGGATGACATGATCATCTCCCTGTACGCCGGGGGCATGACCATCCGCGAGCATCTATCACCACCTGGCTGAACCGTCCTGGGTTTGGTTCCGGTGGTCAGCCTGAAAGGATTGACCTATGCCGAAGCGTTTCTCCCCAGAGTTCAAGTCGCGTGCTGTTCGTCTTGTCAGCGACCGTCTGGCATCGGAGCAGACAGTCTCCCTCACCAGTGTTCTACGCGAGGTAGCCGTCAATCTCGGGGTGGGGTATGAGACGATGCGCCGCTGGTATCGCGATCCCAGCCTGAGACAGGATCTTGAACATGCCCCACTAGAAGCCGAGGTGGCCCGCCTGCGGCGAGAAAACGCTCAGCTCCGCCAGGTCAACGAGATCCTGAAGGCAGCCTCGGCTTTTTTCGCCAAAGAACTCGACCCCCGGTACCCGAAATGATCGCTTTCATCGACGCGGGCCGGGCCAGGTTCGGCGTTGAACGCATCTGCAAAGTTCTATCCGAACACCGCCAAGGCGGCTTCATCACTGCCCGAGGGTATCGCAAGGCCAAGAACCGTACGCCCTCTCGGCGCTGCTTGCGAGATGCCGCTTTGATCCCCGTCATCGAGCGCATCCACCGAGAGAACTACTCGGTGTACGGGGTGCGCAAGATGTGGCATGCCCTCAAACGCGAAGGCTACGACGTAGGGCGCGATCAAGTAGCCAGGCTGATGAGACTTGCCGGGCTCAGGGGCGTTGTACGTGGACGCAAGGCAGTAACAACCAGGAGCGCTCCTGGGACCGATACACGCCCAGATCTGGTTGAACGCCACTTCGCACGCAGTGCCCCTAACCAGTTGTGGGTGGCCGACATTACGTACGTTCGCACCCGCAGCGGGTTCGTTTACACCGCCTTCGTAACAGATGCCTTCAGCCGCAAGATCGCTGGCTGGGCAGTGAGTAACACACTCAACGCCCAGGCTCTACCCCTGCAAGCCCTGGAACAAGCTATCGCTACTGCCAAGGGCAGTGTCGAGGGATTGGTCCACCACAGCGATCACGGCAGCCAGTACGTCTGTGTCGCCTACCATGAACGCCTGGTCGAAGCAGGAATTGATGCCTCTACCACCACGGAAGGAGAATGCTTGCGACAACGCACTGGCCGAAACTGTCAACGGCTTGTACAAGAGCGAGTTGATCTACTCCCAGCACTGGGCCGGACTGACCGAAGTCGAATGGGCGACCCTATGCTGGGTGAACTGGTGGAACAACACCCGCCTGCACAGCGAACTGGGCTATGCCACACCCCAAGAAACCGAAGACCGCTACTACCAACACCACACCCACCAAATGAGCACCGCCTAGGAACCAAACCCAGGACGGTTCACTCAACGCGCAGGGCGTGCGCACCACTCGCGGGTACCGCTTCACGCCGAAGAATCTGAACAAGATCCTGAAGAACCGCGCCTACATCGGCGAGTACTCCTATGGCGGCTATGTCATTGAGGACGGTATGCCTCGCCTCGTCGAGGACGACGTGTTTGAGGAAGTGCAACGCAGGTTCGCGATCAACAAGCGTCGCGGCGCGAAGACGAAGGCTGAGCTCGCGGCGCAAGGCGACGACGCTCCCGACTACTGGCTCACTGGCCACGCCTACTGCCTCACGTGCGGCGGGCCGATGGAAGGCGTCTCGGGCACCTCGAAGACCGGGCGGAAGTACCGCTACTACTACTGCCTCAATCAGAGGAAGAAGCAGTGCACGGCGAAGACGGTGCGCAAGGACGAGATCGAGGCACGCGTCGAGGAGATCGTGGAATCTTTCCTCGCCGAGCCCGATATGCTCGCCTCACTCGCTGTGGACCTCGCCGACCACTACAAGCAGACACACGGGCGCGGCGACGAGATCCTCAAGGCACTTGAAGCCCGTCGGACAGACGTGGAGGCCAAGCTCGCCAACTTCGTCAAGGCGATCTCCCAGGGCATCTTCAACTCGATAACCGCCGACGCCATGAACGCGCTAGAGGCCCAGAAGACCGATCGGGAGCGCGACACCAAGCGGTCGCATGTACCCCGTTGCAGCATTTGCGAGCTTGGGGGGCGGGGATGCTCTCGGGATAGCGCCGGAAGCCCCGCTGGTGTTCAGCCGCCCCTACGGGGCGACTTTCAACAAGCTGCAATTGCCTCGGGTGAGCGCAGCTTGTGTTTAGGCGCCCTGACGGTCGCCTTTCAACCAACTGCCTAGGCTCGGGATAGCGCGCCATGGTGTTTAGCCGCCCCTGCGGGGCGACTATCAACAAGCTGCAATTGCCTCGGGTGAGCACAGCTCACCCGAGAGTTTGTGTGCGCTCCCCCGCGCCGCCGCGTGCCAGCACGCGCGGCCGGAGAGCGCACACAAACGCCGAGTGGGGAGCATTTCTGCTCCCCACTCGGCGCAATTGCTTGTGGAGCTGCGGGGAATCGAACCCCGGTCCGACGGTGCGCGCCCAGGACTTCTCCGGGTGCAGTTCGCTAGCGAGTTTCTCAGCCCCGGTGTCTCACGCGAACAAGGACACCGACGGGCTCAGTTACCTAAAAGTCCCGCCCGCCCCAGTAACGAGGGTGGGCAGCAGTGGCTCCCTAGACGACGCCAGGATCCGGGACGGGAGCACGCCCGGACTGACGGACTTCGAGGCTCGCTCAGGCGGCGAGGGCGAAGTCGGTGCGAGTGTTATCGGCACCTATTGGTTTACACGGAGCGTTGAAGAGATGACCGTGCATCCTCTACCCGCTTCCCCTGGTACGACAACCGTCGTCGAAACCGATCAGCCCCTATGTAGTTTTTCCCGACCAAAGCCGGACAAACCATTCTACCGACCGGGCCGCCGCGCGTCCAGAGCACCAATTTGGCCGACGCCCCGCCAGCCGCCCGGCTGGAATGCCGTTCACGCGGCCCGCCTTCAGTTCCGGGGCCAGACAGAACGGCCCACCCATCTGCCCAGGCGACCCGCTCGCCGGCCCTCAGCGCTTGCGGAACTGGGCCATCGCGCGCCGGGCCTCGCGCTCGTCCTGCTTCTCCCGCAGGGCTTGGCGCTTGTCCCAGTCCTGCTTACCGCGGGCAAGGGCGATCTCAACCTTGGCGCGGCCGCCAATGAAGTAGAGCTCTAGTGGCACCACGGTGTACCCCTTGGCCTGCACGGCCTGGCCCAGCTTGCGGATCTCGTCCTTGTGCAGCAGTAGCTTGCGCTTGCGGCGCGGTGCGTGGTTGGTCCAGGTGCCCTGGGCGTACTCGGAGATGTGGGCGCCCTGCAGCCAGGCTTCGCCCCGGTCGATCTCCACCCAGCCGTCCACCAGTGAGGCCCTACCTTGCCGCAGGGCCTTGACTTCGGTCCCGGTCAAGCTCAGGCCCGCCTCGTAGCGGCCCTCGATGTGGTACTCGTGGCTGGCTTTCTTGTTACGCGCGATCACCTTTTTGGCCACGGCCTCGGCCTTCGCGCGCTCAGCGGCCGTCATCTTCTTGCTGTTCACGTCTCTTCTCCTAAATCGACCTCCCAGCATATCGGCCCGGGCGGCGCGATTCCACGGGGACGGTTCGCTTGCGGCGGCGCCCCGGCCCCCGGCGACCTAGCCCCAGCCCCGGCCCAACCCCCGGCCCTCACCCCAGGCGCCCCGGCCCGGGCGCCCGGTCTCCGGCCCGGCAGCCGCCGCGCAGGCTCAGTAGTAGCCCAGCGGGTCGGTGGTGGCGCCGTTCTTCCAGATCTCGAAGTGCAGGTGGCAGCCGCTGGAGCGGCCGGTGGTGCCGACGTAGCCGATCAGGTCGCCCCGGTTGACGTACTGCCCGCCGCCCACGGTGGAGGACTCCAGGTGCAGGTAGCCGGAGTTGTAGTTGTTGCCGCCGATATTGCCGTGGTGGATGTAGACCATGTTGCCGCCACCGGCGTCGTAGTAAACGTCGAAGGTGACTCCGGCCTCGATGGCGTACACGGGCTGGCCGCATGGAGAGCCCAGGTCCACGCCGTCGTGGAACTTCGGGTAGCCCAGGATGGGGTGGATGCGCCAGCCGTATCCGGAGGTGACCTCGGGGTTGCCGTCTACCGGGTAGCGGAACAGTCCGCTCCCACCGTAACCGCCGGTGCCCCCGGACCCTCCGGTGCCTGCGCCGCCGGAGGCGGGCGGGGCGGCGTTGTTCTGCGCCGCCGCAGCGGCTGCTGCAGCTGCGGCTTCTTCCGCGTCTAGCTGGGCGATGCGGGCGGCGCGCTGCTCGTAGGCTTGGTCGGCCTCGGCTAGCTGGGCCTCGATGGTGGATTTTTGCCCATTGAGCTGAGTGGTCAGGGCGGCCTGTTCGGCCTGTGCCGTTTCCACCTCCTGGAGCTTCTGGGCGGCCACGGCTTCCTTGTCCTCGGCGTCGGCCAGGGCGGCCGCCGCCTGCTGCTCCAGGTCGGCCACTTGGCCGCTGACCAGTTCCTGCCGGTTTTCGCGGCTCTCGTTCTGGGTGACTTCAGCGGACATCGCGTCCACGCTGCGCAACCGGGAGCGGGTGATCACGTCGGCCGCCACGGCCTTGTCGGCGAATTCCTGCGGGGTGGTGGCGGTCAGGGCGATCTCCAGCGGGCTGGTGCTGAGCTCGCCCCGGTAGGCACGCTTGGCCAGGTCGGCCAGCACCGCACGGTCCTGCTCAATCCGTTCCTCGCCCGCCGCGATCTCTTGGGTGATCGAGTCCTTTTCCGCCCGCGCCTGGGTGAGGCGGTCGGTGAGCTGGGCGTGGTCGCGCCGGGCGGCCTCCGCCGCGTCCTGCGCGTCCTCTAGTTCCTTGCGCAGCACCGGCAGCTGGGCGTTCAGGTCGCTGAGGCGCACGATCGCGTCGGCGATCTCCGCGTCGATGCCGCTCAGGGAGTTGCGCAGGGCGGCGCGGTCCTTGTCCGCTTGCTCCTGGGCGGCGGCCAGGTCGTCGCGCTCGTCGGACACGGCCGGCCAGGCGACGGTGAACAGGGCACCGAGGGCCAGGACCAGCACCGCGATCAGTGCCGCCCACCGCTTAGGTCCCCAGCTGCGCACGGCTTAGGCCTTCACTTCCCGGTTGAGGGAGATCATGGACACCCCGACGGCCAGCAGCAGCGCCCCGCCCAGCAGCCAGGGGGCCATCATGGCCACGTCGCGGGCGTCCACGAACCGCATGGTGGTGAAGGAGCCGCCCAGCCAGGAGTTGATGTAGAAGCGCACCGTCACCCAGAGGGTGCCTACCGATACGGCGGCGCCTACCAGCACGGAGAAGGCGACCTCCAGGAGGAAGGGCACCTGGATGAACCAGCGGGAGGCGCCCACCAGGCGCAGGATCTCCACGTCCTTTTGGCGGGAGATGGAGGAGAGCTTGATGGTGGTGGCGATCAGGATGGCGGCGGCCAGCCCCATCGCGGCGGCCAGGGCGATGGAGACGCCCTGGGCGCGGGAGAGCACGTTGAGGAGGGGGTCAACCACGGCCTTTTGGTCGCGCACCTGGAACACGCCGTCGCGCCCCACCAGCTCCTCTGCCACCACGCGGTATTCGCGCGGGTCGATCAGGGAGATGCGGAAGCTGACGGGCAGGGCCTCCTTGTCGCCGAACTGGGCCAGGTCGGTGCCCTTGAACATGCGCTGGAAGTTCGCGAAGGCCTCGTCCTTGTCCTCGAATTCCACGTTCGCCACGTAGGGCTTCATCGCGTCGGAGGCCAGGAAGGCGGCCACGGCGTCGATCTGTTCCTGGGTGGCCTCGCCGTGGGTGCAGGTGTCGGCCTGATCGCCCGGGGCGCACATGAACGCGGTGATCTCCACCTTGTCGAACCAGGAGTCGCGCATGTAGCCGGTCTGCAGGTTGAGCAGCAGGGCGGCGCCGGCGAAGAGCGAGGAGACCAGGGTGACCAGCATGAGGCCAACGGCCATGGCCTTGTTGGCCCACAGGCCCTGGAAGGTGTGGGCGATGATTACGCGCAGTCGCATATCGGTTCCTCCTAGTGCTTCGAGCCGAAGACGCCGCGGGCCTGGTCGCGCACAACCTTGCCCTGCTCCAACTCGATGACGCGCTTGCGGAACTGGTCCACCATCTTGCCGTCGTGGGTCGCCATCACCACCGTTGTGTTGGCGCGGTTGATTTTGTCTAGCAGGCGCATGATCCCAACGGAGGTGGCGTGGTCCAGGTTGCCAGTGGGCTCGTCTGCCAGGAGCACTGCCGGGCGGTTGATGATGGCACGCGCGATGGCAACGCGCTGCTGCTCACCACCGGAGAGCTCGTGGGGAAGGCGGTTTTGTTTGCCCTCCAGGCCCACGGTTTCCAGCACCTCGGGCACGCGCGTCAGCACCTCGTGGCGCGGCGCACCGACCACCTGTAGTGCGATAGCTACGTTGTCGAAGACGCTCTTCTTCTCCAGCAGCTTGAAGTCCTGGAACACGGTGCCCACGGTGCGGCGCAGATGGGGCAGCCGCCAAACGGACAAGCTGGCCACGTCCTTGCCCTGCACGTATACCTTGCCCGCGCTGGCCAGTTCGTCGCGCAGCACCAAACGCATGAAGGTGGACTTGCCGGAGCCGGAGGCACCGACCAGGAAGACGAAGTCCCCGCGCTCGATCTCGATGTTCACGCCGTTGAGCGCCGGGGCGGCCCCCGGTTTATAGACCTTGGTTACGTTCTCAAAACGGATCACGGGATCCCCTCCTGCCTGGCTGTGGCCACTCTAGGCAGGCTTGGGGGTCACCGCAGTTTCAACACGCGCAACGCGGCCCTTTGGCCGGGTGGGATCAATTACTCCTGCTCGGTTTCCTGGTTCTTGCGCCAGCGGATGCCGGCCTCGATGAAGCCGTCGATGTCGCCGTCGAACACGCCGGAGGTGTTTCCAACTTCGTGCTCGGTGCGCAGGTCCTTGACCATCTGGTAGGGGTGCAGCACGTAGGAGCGCATCTGGTCTCCCCAGGAGGCCTTGATCTCGCCGGCGAGTTCCTTCTTCTTGGCGTCCTCTTCTGCCTTGCGCAGCAGCAGCAGGCGGGACTGCAGCACTCGCAGCGCCGCCGCCCGGTTCTGGATCTGGGACTTTTCGTCCTGCATTGAGACGACGATGCCGGTGGGGATGTGCGTCATGCGAACCGCGGAGTCCGTCGTGTTAACGGACTGGCCGCCCGGCCCGGAGGACCGGAACACGTCTACCTTCAGCTCGGACTCGGGGATCTCGATGTGGTCGGTGGACTCGATCAGCGGGATCACCTCGACCGCCGCGAAGGAGGTCTGGCGGCGGCCCTGATTGTCGAAGGGGCTGATGCGCACCAGGCGGTGCGTGCCGCCCTCCACGGAAAGGGTGCCGTAGGCGTAGGGGGCGGTGACCTCGAAGGTGACGGACTTCAGGCCGGCCTCTTCGGCGTAGGAGGTGTCGAGCACCTTGACCGGGTAGTCGTGGCGCTCGCACCAGCGCAGGTACATGCGCAGCAGCATCTCGGCGAAGTCGGCGGCGTCCACGCCGCCGGCGCCGGCGCGGATGGTGACCACGGCGTTGCGCTCGTCGTACTCGCCGCTCAGGAGCGTGCGCACCTCCAGCTCCTCCAGGGCCTTGGAGACGACGCCGAGCATCGACTCGGCCTCGGCCAGGACGTCGGCGTCTCCCCCGGCTTCCTCTGCCAGCTCCACCATCGCCTCGACGTCGTCGATCTGGGCGGCCAGGTTGTTCAGGCGCTCCAGCTCGCTCTGGGCGTGGGAGAGCTTGGAGGTGACGGCCTGCGCCGCTGCGGCGTCGTCCCACAGGTCGGGGGCGGCCGCCTTCTCGGAGAGCTCGGCGATTTGGGCGCGCAGAGCGTCGGGGTCAACCACGGCACTGATGGAGGCGTGGGTGCGGCGCAGTTGCGCGATTTCAGCAGGAAAGTCGATAGCCACGGCCCTAACCTTACGGCAGGACGGCGCGGGGCGGGCAACGCCGCACCCCCAGCAGGACCACCGCGAGCGCCAGCCCGAAGGAGGCGGCCATTACCAGGGCCATGGCCCGGCTGTCTCCGCCCAGGAAGCCCACGGAGGCCGAGATCGGGGCGGCCACGAGCGCCTGCAGGGAGTGGATGAGGGCCGCGCCGCGCCCGGCGCGCTCGCCGTGGTTGGCCAGCGCGAGCGTGGTGGCGTTGGGGCCGATGAAGGCGAAGCCGGCCAGCACTAGCCAGATGCACGCCCCCAGCACCCACAGGTTGCGGTTGCCGCTGAGCACCACGGTGAGCAGCACGAGGCTGGAGGCGAAGGCGAAGGTGGTGCCGCCGCGCAGCAGGTTGAGGGAGTCCACGCGCCGCACCAGGTAGGCGTTGAACTGGGCGAAGAGGATCATGCCGGTGCCCATGGCGGCGAAGAAGATGGAGAACTGGGCCTTGTCCAGTCCGAGTTCCACCTGGACCACGAAGGTGGAGGCCACCACGTAGGCCAGCATGGCGCCGAAGGACAGGCCGGGCAGCAGCGCGAGCAGCCTGAATTGGGAGTCGCGCAGCAGGATGCGGTACCCGTCCCAGGTTTCCTTCACGTTGCGGGAGCGGTGCTCGGGCGCCAGGGTTTCGGGCAGCACGAAGCCGACCGCGACCAGCAGGAGCGCGCCGTAGGCTGCGATGAAGAAGAAGACCAGGCGCCAGCCCCCGGCGGCGGCGATGATGGCGCCGAGCGAGGGCGCCAGCAGCGGCACCACGCCGATTACCAGCATGAGGCGGCTCAGCACGGCTGCGGCGGCGGCGCCGGTGAAGCGGTCGCGCACGATGGCCATGGCGGAGACGTTGGCGGTGGCGTTGCCGAATCCCTGCAGGAAGCGCAGCGCCAGCAGCATCTCGATGGAGCCGGCGAATCCGGCGCCGATCGAGGCGAGCACGTGGAGGCTGATTCCCATCAGGGCGGCGCGTCGCCTGCCGAGCCGGTCGCTCAGCGCGCCGACCAGCAGAGTGCCCACTGCGGCCCCCATGAGGACGACGGAGATGGTGGAGCCGGCCAGCGCCTCGGTGGTGTGCAGGTCTGCGGCGACCTCGGGCAGGCTGGGCAGGTAGATGTCCGTTGTGATCGCGCCCAGTGCCGTCAGGACGCCCACGAAGGTGACGAACTTCCAGCCGGGTCGGGCGGTGGAGCTCGGCGAGTGGGACGGGGAGGGTGGGCTACTTGTCACCAAGCAATTGTGCCCCCGCGCCGGGTTGTGCGCGCGGCGGACGTGGCGTAGTACCCGCCACCCTCCGGGTTTTTCTGCTGGCCGACGTTCCTCCCGCCGCCCGGTTTAGCGACGCCCCCGCGCGCCTCACCGCCGCTGGCCGACGTCCCTCCCGCCGCCCGGACGTAGCGGCCCAGCGGTGGGCGGCCGCTGCCTGCGGCGGGCCGGCGGAACGTCGTCCATCCTCCTACTGCGCGTCCTCCGCGCGGCCGCCACTTAAGGAAGCGGCGCGGGCGATAAGTAGCTCCAGCAGCGCGGACTGGGCCGGGGTCAAACCTCCGGCGGTGGAGCGGTAGCGGGCGGCCAGGCGACGTACCCCCAGGCCGGGCAGGTGGGTGGCCAGCACGGAGGGCGGCAGCTGCGCGGGCAGGGCCAGGCCCGGCAGGAGGGCGCTGCCCAGGCCCGCGCTCACCATCGCCAGGGCGACGTCGTAATCGAAGAAACCGTGGGTGTGCGCCACGCTCATCTCCAGGGACGCCTGCAGGCGCTGCATGGCCCGCCCGGCCGCCGTGCCTGTGCCGGCCGCCAGCCAGCGATGGTCGGCCAGGTCGGCCAGGGAGGTGGGTTCGCCGACCACGCGCGGACTGACCACGTACCAGGGCTCGTCCATGAGCGGCACGTCCACCGCGCCGGAGGGGGTGGGCGGGGGCGCCAGCGAGTCGCGCTCCAGGATCAGCAGGTCCAGGGCACCGCGCCGCAGGTCCTTGCGCCCCTGGTCCTCCCACACCTCCCGGATCACCATCTTTACGCCAGGCAGGGCCGTGGGCAGTTGGGCGAGCAGCGGCAGTAGCAGGGCGCGGATCGCGGACTGGAAGGCACCGACCACCACCGTGCCGACCACCTGGCCCTCGTGGCGCAGCAGCTCCAGGTGGGCGGCCTCGAGTTCCGCCTCGATGCGCTCGGCGGCCCGGGCCAGGGTCTGCCCGGCGGGCGTGAGCACCGCCCCGCCGGGATTGCGGTCCAGCACGCGCTGGCCCACCTCGCTCTCCAGGCGGGCGATCTGCTGTGAGATTGCCGACGCGGTGATTCCCAGGAGGTCGGCGGCCAACACCACCCCGCCCGCGCGCTGCACGGCCAGGAGAACGGAAAGGCGCCTCGGATCAATAGCCATCCAGCAACTCTAAACCATCAATGTATAGTTGTTAACTTGCACTAACTGCCGGGGTGGGGGCAAGGTGCCGCCATGAGCCAAGCAGTCACCTCCGTGATCGCCGCCCTGGGCTGGGTGGGAGCAGCCGCCACCATGGGCGCCTACTTCCTGGTCGCCTCCAAGCGGATCGCGCCGGACTCGCTGCGCTACCACGCCCTCAACATCTCCGGGGCCTTCCTGCTGGCCGCCGCCTGCACCGTCACCGGCGCCTGGCCCTCCATGGTCGCCAACGCCGTCTTCATCGGCATCGGGCTCCACCTGGTGTTCACCACCAAGCGCGCCTACCTGCGCGCCAAGCTCGCCCGCGCCACCCGCAAGGTCACCGCCGCCGCGCTCCCCCAGGACTCCGGCGCCCGCGCCTAGCCCACAAACAACTCACTCCCACAAACAACTAACTCCCGGCAGCAAAAGGCCCGGGGGCCCGGTTCGCCTAGACGAACCGAGCCCCCGGGTTTAGCGCCTTGCGCCCCTAGCCGAGCAGGGCGCGCAGGGTGCGCTCCACCGCGACCGACACCGACGAGGTGCCGCCCACGATGGCCACGCGGCGCATGTCCTGCTTGCGCAGGTACTGCTCCATGGCCGGCGGTATCAGGCTCGAGCTGGTCAGCAGCAGCACGCCACCACGGTGAGCCGCCAGGGCCCCGGCGGGCAGGGCGTCGGCGAAGCTCGCA
Organism: Buchananella sp. 103232; assembly: GCF_058725725.1. Lineage (NCBI taxonomy): Bacteria > Bacillati > Actinomycetota > Actinomycetes > Actinomycetales > Actinomycetaceae > Buchananella > Buchananella sp. 103232. The sequence continues at coordinate 28,845 of NZ_JBZXJM010000018.1, forward strand.
CCGCTAGCAACCACGAACTCGCGGGTGTTCGGGGCGAACGTCTTGGCCACGGCCAGGGCGGTGGCGTAGCGGTCCGCGCCCGTCACGGCGGTCGCGCTGACACCGGTGGTCCAACCGGAGGAGTTCAGCGCGGTGACCGCAGCGCCACCCACACCGTAGATCTCCTTGTCCTGCATCCGCTGGAGGAACACGCGGGTCTCGCCCGGCATGTTCTTGCCGTTGGAGTAGACCACCACGGCACCGGCCTGCGGGGCCACCGCGCCGGCGGTCAGACCGTCGGCGAAGTTGGTGCCGTCCACCACCATGACGGAACGGGTGGCGGTCAGCTTGCCCACCTCGGTCGCCAGGCTGATCGCGGTGGCGAAGCGGCTGGTTCCACCCAGGCGCTGCACCGCGATGCCCTGGTTGCGCAGGGAGCGCTCCACCTGAGCGGAGACCGAGTTCTCGCCACCAACCAGGATCACCTTGGTGATGCTGGCCGCCTTCAGCGCCTGAACCGTCTTGGGCTCGAGCACCTTGCCGCCCGTGAGGACAACCGGGGCCTTCAGCGCACCAGCCAGCGGACCGGCGGCCACGGCGTCAGCGAAGTTGGTCGCGTTGGCCAGCAGCACGGTCTTGGAGGTGAAGCCGCCGCGCTGCCACACGTCCACGGAGGTGGCGACACGGTCAGCGCCGGAGTAGCGGTCCAGCTTCTTGGCTTCCTTCACGGTCAGGTTGACGTCCTTGGTGGTGCGAGCCCCCAGGGCGTCGGTGGCCACGACGGTGAAGCGCAGCTCACCGGCGCTCAGCTCCGGAGCGGTGCCGCTCACCTTGCCGTCCTTCAGGGACAGCCAGGAAGGCGCACCCTGCAGGGCGAAGGTGACGGCGTCGTTCTCAGCGTCGGTGGCGGAGACGGTAAAGGAGACGTCCTTGCCCTCAATGACCGTGGCCGAGGCCGGCGTCACGGTGAGGACCGGGGCGTCGTTGGCGTCCACGCTGATCTGCACCTGGGCGGTGGCGTGTGCGCCGCGAGTGTCGGTGGCCTTGACGGTGACAGTGTGGTTGCCGCCGCCCGCCGGGGCCGTGCCGACCAGCTTGGTGCCCTGCAGCTTCAGCCACGCCGGAGCGCCCTGCATGCTGAGGGTGACGGTGTCGCGGGCGTCGGCGTCTGCGGCCGTGATAGCCACCTCCACCTTGCCCTTCTCGCGAATCTCAACCTTGGCCGGGTTGACGCTGATCGTGGGCGGCGTGTTCGGCTCCAGGGTCACGCGCACCGTGAGGGTGGCGGTACCCGTGGCGCCGGCCTTGTCGGTGCCCTTGACGGTGACAACGAAGTTGCCGTTCGTGCCGGCGGGCACGTCACCCGAGATCTTGTTGCCGGTCAGCTTCAGCCATGCCGGGGCGTTCTCCAGCGTCAGCGTCACCTGGTCGCCCTGGTCGGGGTCGGCCGTGGTGACGGTGACGTCCGGCACCTTGTGCGCGTCCATGACGTTCACGGTGTTGGTGGAGAGCGTCACGGTCGGGGCGGTGTTGGGGGCCTGGGCCACCTTCACCGTCACCTGCTTCGTGGCGGTGGCGCCGTGGGCGTCCGTGGCGGTGATTGTCACCGCGTGGTCACCGACGGCGTCCGCCGGGGCGGTACCGGTCAGCTTGCCCTCGTTGATGCGCAGCCAGGCGGGAGCGCCCTCAGCCAGGGTCAGCGTCACGGTGTCGTTGTCCGCGTCGGTGACGGGCAGGGCCAGGTCAACGGCGCCGCCAACGGTGGCGTTCACCTCGGCAGCGATGTCGCCGAAGACCGGGGCCCGGTTGGGGCCAAAGAACTTCAGCTCGTTGATCAGGGTGAAGCCGCTGGAGTAGTGGGCGCCAGTGATCTGGACGCGCACGAACTTGGCGTTGACCGCGTTGGGCAGGGTCATCGTGACCACCGGGTTGTCGGAGGTCTTGACGTCCGGCAGCGTGAAGCAGCCGGCGCTGGTGAAGGCGGCCCCGTCCACGGAGGTCAGCAGCTCCACGTTCTTCGGCTGGCCGGCGTAACCCACGCGCGCCTCGTCGGTCTTGACGCGGTGCGTCAGCTCAACTGCGCCCAGGTTACGGGCCTGGCCGAGGTCGATCGTGACGTGGTGCGGGAAGCGCAGGCTGGAGGCCGGCAGCGTGTTGTGTGCACGCCACGGCGTGTGCCAGAAGGTGGCGGTGTTGCCGTCCACCACGTGGCGGGCGTAGCCGGCGCTCTCACCGCCGATGCCGTTGATGGACTGCGTGTCGAAGTCCACCACGCTGCCGGAGGTGTAGAGCTCGCCGCGACCGCCGTTGACGCCACCTGCCACGCAGGCGGTGCCGACGAAGGCGTAGGTCCACTCGCTGGTACCTTCGGCCAGGGTGAAGCCGTCCTTGGCGACCACGGTGACAACGACGTTGCCGTCGGCCACAGTGTTTTCGCCGGCCTCCACGTTCTGGCCGCCGATCTTGTACTGGACGCCCTCGACGGCCGGGATGATCACCTTGCCGCCCTCACCGGCCAGGTCCACGAACACGGGGGCCTGGGCGGTGGCGGGCACGGATGCGGTGGTGATGGTGACGGGCAGGTCAACGGTGGTGACCTTGCCCAGCGCGTCGGTGGCCTTCACGCGCACCGTGTGGGTGCCGAGCACTGCCGTACCGGTGATCTTCTTGGTAGCGGCCGAGTAGGTCAGCCAGGACGGCGCGTCCTGCAGCTCGACGGTGACGGCGTGGCCGTCCTCGTCACCGGTGGTGACGGTGACGGAGACCTGCGCACCCACGTTGGCGTTGACCGCGGTGGGCTCCAGCGTGACGGTCGGGGCGTGGTTCTCCTTGACCGTGATGGTCAGGGTCGCGGTGCCGGTGGCGCCGTCGTTGTCGGTGACCTGGACGGTCACGGTGACCGGGCCGGCGGCCTGGTCAGCCGGAACAGTACCGGTGACCTTGCCACCAGCGATGCTCAGCCAGTTGGGGGCACCGGTGAGAAGCACCGGGTCGCCCACCACGTTGCCGTCGCTGTCAGCCGAGGTGATGGTGGACTCAACCACCGCACCCTGGAACGCATCCACCGCAGCCGGAGCAAGCGTCACGGTCGGGGCGGCGTTGCCGACCACGGTCAGCGTGATCTGCTTGGTGCCCACCTTGCCGTACTGGTCGGTAGCCCGAATGGTCACCTCGTGCTGACCAGCATTAGCCGGAGCCGTACCAGAAATCTTGTTCGCCCCGTAGGTCAAACCAGCCGGCAGCCCCTCAACAACCACATCGAAGGTGTGGCCATCAGCATCGGTCACCTGAACCGGAACGTTAACCTCGGAACCAAAACGAACCGAAGCACTCGCAGCCTCAACAACCGGAGCCCGGTTTGCGTTGACCGTGATCGTCAGCGTCTTGACCGCCTCGCCGCCACGGCCATCAGAGGCCTTGACCTTGACCACAACCGGGGAAGACAAAGCCGCAGTAGGCGTACCAGTAACGGTCTTGTCGTTCAGGCTCAACCACGTCGGGTTGTCCTCCAGCGACAAGGTCACCTCATCACCATCAGTGTCACCAACCGTGGCCAACACAGACACCGGCTGCCCCTCAACCACAGTCACAGACTCCACAGCCAAAGACAGAGTCGGCGCAGCGTTGGCGCGGACCTCGACGTTGATCTGCTTCTCTGCGGCCAGGCCGAGCTCGTCGGTGGCGATGAGGGAGACCGGGATGGTGCCGGCGCTGCCGACGGGGGCGGTGCCGACCAGGTGGCCCTGCTCGTTGATGCTCAACCAGTCCGGCGCGCCCGTCTTGAGGGTGACCTTCACGGTGTGGTTGTCAACGTCCAGGACCGGGACCGTGACGTCCAGCGAGTCGCCCTCGCGGATCGGGTTCAGGCCGGTGAGCTGCCCGAAGGACGGGGCGTGGTTCTCCTTGACCGTGATGGTCAGGACGGCCGTACCAATGCCGCCGTCGTTGTCGGTGACCTGGACGGTCACCTCCACCTGACCTGCGGGCTCGCCAGCCGGGACGGTACCGGTGACCTTGTCACCATCGATGTTCAACCAGGTGGGCGCGCCCTCGACCAGCATGGGCTCGCCGTCGATCTGACCGTCGGTGTCGTTGGCGGCGATGGTCGCCTCCACCTTGGCGCCCTGGAATACCTCCAGGGTGCTCGGGGTGACAGTCACGGTCGGGTTCGCGTTGGCGGCGACGGTGAGGGTGATCAGCTTGGTGGTCACCTTGCCCAGCTCGTCACGCGCCGTGATGGTGAGCTGGTAGGCGCGCGCCTCGGCCGGCACAGGGCCGGTCACGGCGTTGTTTGCCCAGGTCAGGCCCTCAGCACCGGTCACGGTCACGTCGAACGTGTGGGAGTCCGCGTCGGTGACGGTCACCGGGATGTCGAGCTGTCCGCCCAGGCGGGCCGAGGCGTCCTGTGCCTCGATCACCGGGGCGTGGTTCTCCTTGACCGTGATGGTCAGCTCTGCGGTGCCGGTGGCGCCGTCGTTGTCGGTGACCTGGACGGTCACGGTGACCGGGCCGGCGGCCTGGTCGGCCGGAACAGTACCGGTGACCTTGCCACCAGCGATGCTCAGCCAGTTGGGGGCACCGGTGAGAAGCACCGGGTCGCCCACCACGTTGCCGTCGCTGTCAGCGGAGGTGATAGTGGACTCAACCACCGCACCCTGGAACGCATCCACTGCGGCCGGGGCAAGGGTCACGGTCGGGTTGACGTTGGCAACCACCGTGATGGTGAGCTCCTTGGTGGTCACCTTGCCCAGCTCGTCCTCGGCACGGATCGTGAACTGGACGGTGGGCTGACCGGCCGGGACGGTACCGGTGATGGCACGGTCGGCGTACTCGAAGCCGGAGGGTGCCCCCACCAGGGTGACGGTCACGTTGTGCTGGTCCTGGTCGGTAACGACGACCGGGATGTTCACGGCTGCGCCCTGGCGGGCGGAGAGGTCAGCGGCCTCGATCACCGGGGCGTGGTTCTCCTTGACCGTGATGGTCAGGGTGGCGGTGCCGGTAGCGCCGTCGTTGTCAACGGCCTTCACCGTGACCTGGATCGGGCCGGCCTGGGTCTCGGCCGGGACCGTACCAGTGATCTGCTCACCTGCGATGCTCAGCCAGTCGGGGGAACCGTCAGCCAGCTGCGCGCCAGCGGCAACAGTGCCATCGGTGTCGGCTGCAACAGCGCGAACCTGCACCGCGCCGCCCTGGAAGACCTCGACCTCGGCCGGGGTCAGCGTCACGGTCGGGGCGGCGTTGCCGACCACGGTCAGCGTGATCTGCTTGGTGCCCACCTTGCCGTACTGGTCGGTAGCCCGAATGGTCACCTCGTGCTGACCAGCATTAGCCGGAGCCGTACCAGAAATCTTGTTCGCCCCGTAGGTCAAACCAGCCGGCAGCCCCTCAACAACCACCTCGAAGGTGTGGCCATCAGCATCGGTCACCTGAACCGGAACGTTAACCTCGGAACCAAAACGAACCGAAGCACTCTCCGCCGCAACAACCGGAGCCCGGTTTGCGTTGACCGTGATCGTCAGCGTCTTGACCGCCTCGCCGCCACGGCCATCAGAGGCCTTGACCTTGACCACAACCGGGGAAGACAAAGCCGCAGTAGGCGTACCAGTAACGGTCTTGTCGTTCAGCCTCAACCACGTCGGGTTGTCCTCCAGCGACAAGGTCACCTCATCACCATCAGTGTCACCAACCGTGGCCAACACAGACACCGGCTGCCCCTCAACCACAGTCACAGACTCCACAGCCAAAGACAGAGTCGGCGCAGCGTTCGGGGTGACGGTCAGGGTGATCTGCTTGGAGGTCTCCTTGCCGTGCTGGTCGCGCGCGACCACGGTGAAGGGGTACTCGCGGGCCTCGAGCGGGGCCTTACCGGTGATGGCGCCGTTGGCGTACTGCAGGCCCTGCGGGGCGTCCTGCAGGGTCACGGTGACGGTGTGCTGCTCGGGGTCGCTGGTGACCACCGGGATGTTCACGTCGCCACCGGCACGCACGGAGGTGCCGTCCACCGTGAGCTCCGGGGCGCGGTTGGGGCCAAAGAACTTCAGCTCGTTGATGAGCGTGTAGGAGTCAGAGGCGTGGGCGCTGGAGACCTGCACGCGGACGTACTTGGCGTTCACCGCGTTGGCCAGGGTCATCGTGACCACCGGGTTATCGGAGGTCTTGACGTCCGGCAGCGTAAAGCAGCCGGCGCTGGAGAACACGGCACCGTCGGTGGAGGTAAGCAGCTCGACCTGCTTGGGCTGGCCGGCGTAACCGATCGTGGCGTTGGAGTCCTTCACCCGGTGGGTCAGCTCCACGGCACCCAGGTTGCGGGCCTGGCCCAGGTCCACGGTCACGAAGTGCGGGAACTGCCTGGCGGAGGCCGGCAGGCTGTTGTGCGCCTTCCAGGGGGTGTGCCAGTAGGTGGCAGGGTCGCCGTCCACCACGTTGCTGGCGTTTCCACGTTGCTCGCCGCCGATGCCGTTGATGGACTCGGTGTCGAATGCGACCACGGTGCCAGAGGTGTAGGCCTCGCCGCGGCCGCCGTTAATGCTACCGGCCACGCAGGCGGTGCTGACGAAGGTGTGGCTCCACTGGGCGGTGCCGGGCGAGAGCACGAAGCCCTGCTTGGCTTCCACGGTGACCACGGCCTCCCCGTCCTGGACGGTGTTCTCACCGGCCTGGACGTTGCTCCCGCCGATCTTGTACTGCAGGCCCTCGACGGCCGGGATGGTCACCTTGCCGCCCGCACCGGCCAGGTCGGCGAAGACGGGGGCCACCGGTGCCACCGGGGTCGGGGGCGGGGTGATGGTGACGGGCAGGTCAACGGTGGTGGAGGTGCCCAGGGCGTCGGTGGCCTTCACCCGCACGGTGTGGGTGCCGGCCTCTGCGGTACCGGTGATCTTCTTGGTGGTGTCCGAGTAAGTCAGCCAGGTGGGCGCGCCCTCCAGCTCGACGGTGACGGTGTGCCCGTCCTCGTCGGCGGTGGTGACGGTCACGGATACTTCCTCGCCTACTTGACCGGTCACGGAGGTGGGGGCGAGCGTCACGGTCGGGGCGCGGTTAGCGGTGACCGTGAGCGTGATCTGCTTGGTGGTCTCCTTGCCGTGCTGGTCGCGCGCCACGATGGTGAACGTGTAAGCGCGCGCTTCCACCGGTGCGCGACCGGTGATGGCACCGTCGGCGTACTGCAGACCCTCCGGGGCACCCTGCAGGGTCACCGTGACAGTGTGCTGTTCGGGGTCAGTGACGGTCACAGGGATGTTCACGTCACCGCCGGCGCCCACAGAGACGCCGTCGGCAACGATTGCAGGTGCCTGGTTCTCGCCAAAGAACTCCAGCTCGTTGATGGTGACGTAGTTGGTTCCGGTGGCGGGGGCGGTGCTTCCCACCCACGCCTCGGTGATGTGCAGACGCAGGTAACGGTCGGTGAGGTTCTGCGGCAGGTTCAGCATCACCTTGGCGGGGTGTGCCACGTTGCGCACGTCCGGCACCGAGTAGCAGGCGATGGAGTTGAAGTTCTGTCCGTCAGTGGAGGACAGCAGCTCCACGGTCTTCATCTGGCCGTTGTAGCCATCTCGGTTGGCGGGCTGGACTCCGCGGTGAACGTAGTTAATCGCGCGAACGGCCTCGTGTCCCTCGCCCAGGTCTATCTCCAGGGCGTGGGGCATGTTCATTTCGGCGCTCGTGACACCACCGTCTCTGCTCCACGGGGTGTGCCACAGGGTGTTGTAGTTACCGTCCAGGGCGTAGATGGCCTTGGAGTCGGTCTCGCCACCGCGACCACCGAAGGACTCGGTGTCCCAGTCCCGCACGGTCGCGCTCAGGTTGAGCTTGGCTCCGGTTCCCTGCTGGGTCTGGCCCACCGTGCAGGTAGTTGCATTGGTGAACTGAGGAGTCCAGCTGGCCGGTGCTCCAGCAGCCAGCTGACGGTTGGGCTTGGCCGCTGCGGTGACGACAGGGTTACCGGTGACAGTGTGCAGGCCGGGTGCCTTCACCTCGCTGCCGATGCTGTATACGACGCCGGGAGTGTTGGGAATGTGGACAGAATTGCTGCCGGCCAGGTTGCTGAACTTCGGAATACCCGGAGTCACGGTAGTGGTGACCTTGGCTCCGAAACGCATCTCCGCAACGTTCACGTGGTTCCTGTTTGAGTACGTGCTGTGCACCACCATTCCGAGGTACCGCGTGTTTGTTTGCGGAATCTCGATTGTGGCTACTTTCTGCTCCGTACGGCTTCCGTCGGGCAGCACCGCATCGGCAATTGCCTCGAACTGTTGCCCGTCGTCGGAAGAAAAGATCGTCACCTGCTTGGGGTGGCCAACCGTAGTTTGACGGGCCGTGACCTCGATGAAGTCGACCTGCTTTACTGCTCCCAGGTCCGCAGTGATCCAGTGCGGCAGGCGGCGGTCACGGTCGGTCAGGCCGCTATAGGGCGTGTGCCAGAAAGTCGCGACCCTCCCATCAAACATGTGAGCGGAATTACCACGGTCACTGCCTCCGGAGCCGGGGGTGACGTGGCTGGAGTAGTCGTGACGACTGATTCCGTCGAGGATCGTTCCGGTCTGCTCCTCGAGGCCACTCGGGGTGACCGTCGCGGCACTGGGGCAGTCCCCGGCGTCGTTGGTGAAGGACCAGTTGCGGGAGCCGTCGGAAATGTTCACCGTGACGCCCTCGGCCACGTCGTGCAGCCCGGCAGCGATCGCCTGGCTGTCCTTTGTGAAGCTGCCCTGCGCGGGAATCTTCAGCTGTGCCGGGCCTCGGCAGGTGTCATAGAAGGTGGGGGCTGGCCCACCTGTTCCATTGGCATACGCGGTAGCAGCGCCCGTCACTGCGGGGGCAAGCACTATGGCTGCCGTTGCTGTCACCGCCGTCAAGGTTCGGGATAACAGTGTCTTCATCGACTTCGTCTCCGTGCTTCGTCGCAGGAATGTAAGCCGGCGGGCCGGCGGGCCCAATCTAGTTGCTACTTTGCGCTCGATCCAGCGGCTGACCGAACCGAAATGGTCACTTTGGCGGGTAGGGCGGATAAATCGCCCCCAACCCAACGCAACCCAACTTCCGTTCGGAGAGTCACAACAACCGAATCGTTCACTACTTGGACATCTACAAGTTCCACTGCCCGTTCGCCCATATACCCGGCGGCGTTGACGGTCAGGTAGTTCTTGGCCGCAGCCTCCACCTTGGTGGGGTCCAGGCAGAGGCGCGGGCTGGCCCCACTGGGAATGGTGTGGCTATCTGGGCAGATTCCCACGGTGGCGGCATGCCCGGCGGTCAGGTCCGCCAGGGTGAGCAGACGCTTACGTTCCAGGTGCAGGTTGGTGAGCACCGTCGTCCCCAACACCAGCACCAGCACCAGGCCGGCCAGGGCGACCGACAGCAACCCAATCCGACCGTGCTCACCACTCGCGGCAGACCCCAGTCCGCCGTGCTCGCGACCCGCGTCGGGGCGGCACATCCAACGGCTCACGGCGCCACCAGCTCACCGAGCGTGACCTCGTAGGTGGCCTCGAATGGTACGTCGGCACGCGGCGGCAGGAAGGCGCCGATACCCGGCAGGTCCAACCGGTAGCGCACCTGCACCTGCACCCGCTCCCCCAGCTGTCCGCACCGCTCCAGGCACCGCAGAGCCAGTTCGGCGCGGCTCGGGTCCAATCCCTGGTCGGCAAAAGCGAGCTCGACGGCAAAGGGGGCGACCGCCTGGGCAGCGTCGGCCCCGCCCACCGCCAGGCGCGTGACCTCACGGGCGGCGGCCTCCGTAGCAAAGGCGGCGGCCTCCATGCGCGCCAGTGCGACGATCAACTGGGCCAGGAGGGCGACCACCACCATCGTCACCGCAATGAATTCGATGATCGCCTCGCCACGCTCGCCGCCCTCACGCAGGCGGGTACGGACGACGTCGACCCACCGGCCGCGGCGCCTCGCCTGGCCGCCCGGCCCCTTATCCGCCAAAAACACGCCGCGCGGCTGGCTAGTCACCGATCTCCTTCACCGCCCGGCCCACTACCACCAGCGACCCCGAGGGGCCCCACGGCCCCAGGATCGGCAGCGAGGTGGTCACGGTCATCGTCACCACGTCCCGCCCGGCATAGTTGCCAACGCCCGGGGTCACCCGACCGTTGATCCCGGACTGCTGCAGCAGGTCGGTCGTGCGGGCCACGCCGTCGGCCTCGGAGGCGCCAAAAAGCGCCGCCCGCCTGGCCCCCTCGCCGGCGGCGTCGGTGGCCAGGTTACGAACGTGCAGGGCAAAGCCGAGCTGCAGCAGCGCCAAAATCGCCGCCACCACCAGCCCGGACACGAGCGCGAAACCGGCCGGCGCGTTACCCGCCTCCCGGTCCGCCTCCTCGCGCCTGCGGCTACCCCCCACTCGGAGGCCGCGCAGGCTCACGTTGGTCACGGCCCGGCGGGACCGGTGACGGAGTCGACAGCGTTCTGGAACAGCGCCACCAGCTTCGGGCCGGCCGCAGCCCAGATCAGCACCACCAGGCCGGCGGTCATCAGCGTGATGAGAACCCAGCCTGGCACGTCCCCGCGCTCCTGCGACGCCCAGTTGGCGACGCGACCAACCAGGTTGCGCATGGCGATATGTGCTCGAGCTAGATGACGCATTGCGAATCCTTCCTAGAGCCCCAGGCTCATCACCGATAGGCCCGGGAACAGAACAAAAATTACCGTAACAGGCAAAATCAGGAAGACAACAGGGACCATCATCGCGATTTCCCTCTTTCCACCGGATTCCATTAAGGCTCGCCTTGATTCCTCGCGGGAGTCCTGCGCCTGGGCCCGTAAAACCTCCGCCAGCGGGGTGCCGCGTTCCATCGCCACCAGGGCCGTCTCGATGAACCTCGTTAGGGACGGCAGGTTGATGCGGTCAGAGAATTCGCGCATGGTCGTGGCCAGAGGCACGCCCGCGCGGGCCTGACTCACCACGTCACGCAACTCCTCCGCCAGGGGGCCGCTGCCCACCATCGCCACCCGGTTGAGGGCCCCCGGCAGCGACTCGCCCGCAGCCACGGCCAGGGCCACCAGCTCGGCGAAGTCGGGCAGCTCGGCGCCGATCTGCTCCAGGCGGGCCTTGGCCTCTCGGGTGAGCCAGGCGTCGCGGGCCAGCGCGCCACCAATACCGGCCAACACCACCGCAATCGCTGCGGCCACCCACGAAAACCCGGACCACAACACCGCGCCCAGGGCCACGAGCGTGCCCACCAGCAGGGCAACGGATGCCCAGATCACCTGCTCGATACGGAACTGGTCCACGCTGCGCTTGCCACCCAACTGGCGCAGGCGCGCGTTCACGGACTGGCGCGTGGAGCCCAGGTGCTCCATCAGGCTGGCGCTGCGATCCAGCACCGGCGAACCCAGCGCGCGCACCGCGCTCCCCCACGGCCCGGAGGCCACCACCGGTCGGGTGGGACCGCCCACGTACGGGGCCACGCGCTGCTCCAGGGTGGGGCGCCGCGACGACCAGAACAGGCCCAGCAGCCCCACCCCGACCGCGAACATCGCCCCCAGGCCGGCGCCCAGCCAGGACCACTGCCAGCTCAAACCCGCCAGGCTCATCGCAGCACCCGCTCTTCCTCCGGCAGGCGGCCCAGGCGGTTCATCAGGAAGTAGGCGAGCACGGTGGCAACAGCCCCGCCCAGCAGCACCATCGCGCCCTCCGAGGTGCGAAACGCCTCGGTGGCCTCGGGGCGGGAGGAGAGCAACAGCAGCACCGCCCAGGGGGCCACGGCGGCCACGCGGGCGCCGTTGACGGTCCAGGACTGGCGCGCCTGCAGCTCGCCACGCGTGCGCATGTCGTCTCGCAGCATCTGCGCCACCGCCCGCAACAGGTTGCCCAGGTCCGCGCCACCCACCGAGCGGGCCAGGCGCAGGGCCTCCACGATCCGGTCAGCCACCGGGTCTGCCACGGCCTCCTTGAGCACGTCCAGGGAGGCGTCGAACTTGCCGGTGGCGCGGTAGTGCGCCGAGTACTGGGCGAACGCGGGGCGCAGCACCGACGGGGCGCGCTCCGCCTGCTCCAGCAGCGTCTCCGGCAGGCCGTTTCCTGCGCGCACCGAGCTGAGCAGGTCGTCAACCACGTCCGGCCACAGGGAGCGCAGCTCCTCGCGCCGCTTGCGTGCCCGCCCGCTGATCACGATGCCGGGCAGCAGGCTGGCCAGCGCCCCAAAGGCCACGCCGATGGGCAGGGCGGCGGTGAGGATCCACCCGGCCAGCAGGCCGATCAGCCCGGCCAGCGCGCTCAGGGCCACCGCGTGCCCCAGCCGTACCTGCGGCAGCCCGGCCTGGATCATGACGTCTTGGACCTTGCGCCCCAACGCCGAGGTGCTGGTGCGCTTGGGCTGCTCCGGCTCCACCACCCACCAGAAGATGAGCAGCAGGCCAACTCCGCCCAGCAGGCCGATCACTACGCCCAAGCCTGCCCCCTGCGCTCGCGCCGGGAGACCACCGGGGATACCACGTTGATGGGGGCGGTGGCGTGTTCCCCGGACAGGTCGGGAGACTCGGCATCGGCCAGCAGGAAGGCCGGGTCTATGCCGGCGCGCTCGAACTTGTGCAGCGCCGGCGGGAAGCCGTTGCCGCGCACCAGCTCGCCGTCGCGGCGGATGAATAGTTCTGCCGTCTCCACCACGCCGTTCTCGGTGCGGCCCGACACCCCCACGATCTCCCGCACCTCGCGCTTGCCGCTGGCGTTGAGGTCAAGGTGAACCACGATGTCGATCGCGCTGGCCACGGTGGGAACCACGAAGGCGGCTGAGACGTTCTCTCCCGCCAGGAGCGGCAGCGTGCACATCTTGGTGATGGCCTCGCGGGCGCTGTTGGCGTGGATGGTGCAGGCGCCTGGTACGCCGGCGTTCAGGCCGATCAGCATGTCGAATGACTCCGCCTCGCGGACCTCTCCGATGATGATGCGGTCCGGGCGCATGCGCAGCGCCTCTTTCACCAGACGGCGCAGGTCCACCTCCCCGGCGCCCTCGTAGTTGGCCTGCCTAGATTGCAGGGCCACCACGTCGCGGTTGGCCAGGGCCAGCTCGAAGACTTCCTCTACCGTGATGACGCGCGCCGAGGGCGGGATGGCACCGGCCAGGGCCCGCACCATCGTGGTCTTGCCGGCCTGGGTGGCCCCGGAGACCAGGATGTTGAGCCCGGCCACCACGCAGGCGTCCAGGAAGCGCGCGGCGGCGGGCGTGAGCGAGCCCAGCGGCACCAGGTCTGCGGTGCGACGCGCCTTGACCACGTACTTGCGGATGTTGATGGACCAGTGCTTCTGCGTGATCGGCGGGATGACCACGTGGAGGCGCTCGCCCCCGGCCAGGGTGGCGTCCACGAAGGGGTTGGAGAGGTCCAGGCGCCGCCCAGAGACCCGCAGCATCCGCTCCACCAGATCCCGCACGTCGGTATCGGTGAGCACCACATTGGTGAGCTCTGACCTGCCTCCGCGCGCGATGAACACTTTGGAGGGGCTGTTGAGCCAGACTTCCTCCACCTCAGGGTCGTCCAGGAATCGCTGCAGGGGCCCGAGCCCGGCGGTCCTGTCGATGAGGTGGCGGGCCATCGCCTCCATGTCTGCCAGCGGCGGGCGCACGCCTCGGTCCACCTCCTGGGTGTATTGCTCCAGGATCTCGTCCACCAGGCGCTCCAGGGCGCGCGGCTCGTGTAGCGGGTCGATGCCGCGAGCGCGGATCTCCTCTCGCAGTCGCGTCTCCAGCACGGCAGTGGGCTCCACCTGGCCCCCTCTCGATGTGCACGGACTCACAGCCAAAGAACAAGATAGTGCGCGCCTTGGTGCTTGGGAAACGCGTGCGCACGTTTCTGTGGGAATCGCCGCCGCATTTCGGCCTGGCCGGCCCACTCACCGGTATTCGGGGCGCGTTTTCCTTGCCAAGATTGCCCTGTTTCGGCGCGTGTTCTGCGGCGCGGCTGCCGGGCCGTTTACGGTGGAGGGGTGGATGCCCTGAAGCTGATGTCTGTGGCGGCGCGCGCCGTGGCGGCCGTGCCCGGTTTGGTTGTGCACGCGCTCGTGGAGCCTCAGTACTCCGACGAGGACGTTTCGTTCACCGGTATCGAGACGGACCGGGGCGACCTGACTGTCTATACCTCCTGGACCTCGGTGGGGGCGACGGACCTGGCCCGGCGCTGCAGCGAGGTGGATCTGTTTTCCTCGCTGCCCTCCACGGCCTTGCCGTATGCAGTGCCGTCTTTGCTGGGCACTCACACCGGCTACGACACGCTGACCGCCGTGTTTTCGCAGACCCCGGGCGAGACCGTGGAGGAGTTCGAGGCGGGCACGGTGGAGTGGGCTCGCAAGCTGGGCCGGGCCGTGGCGGCGATTCACGCGCTGGACCCGGCGTGGGTGGCTTCGAATGTGCCTAGCTATTCCTCCCTGCAGATGCGCGAGCGCCGCCTGGCCGAGCTCGACGCTGCGGCGCAGACCGGCCGGATCCCGTCGGTGCTGCTGGAGCGGTGGGAGAAGGCCCTGGAGAACGTTGCCCTGTGGCAGTTCAGCCCGTCCGTGGTGCATGGCGCGCTCAGCCCCGCCGCGTTCAGGCAGGTCGATTCGCGCATCGTGGCCCTGGACGAGTTTGGTGGTCTGCACATCGGTGACCCGGCTGAGGACGTGCGCCCGTTTACCGCCGGGGTGGCCGATTCGGTGGAGGACGCCTTCTTGGTGGCCTACGCCTCCGGGCTGCCCACCGGCCTGCCGTCGAACCTGGCTGAGCGCGCGGGCCTGTTGAGCGAGTTGGAGCTGGCGCGCTGGCTGATGCAGGGCCTGCACTCCGGGGACGGCGACCTGATGGCAGAGGCTCAGGACATGCTGCAGGAGTTCGCCGACGAGGTCTCTCCCCCGCCTGCCGTAGCGCCTGCCCAGATGTCGTTCCTGGCTGACGAGGATTCTGCCGAGGGTGCTGCGCTGGATGGGGATTTTGTGGACGACGTTGCCGCCGGCCCCGCCGATGAGGAACCGACCTTTACCGGCATCATTTTCGGTAGGGACGACGCTGCCGCCCTGCCCGCCGAGGATTGGCAGGACGACGCCGACTGAGACGGGCAGGAGTGGGACGGCTCCGAGGAGTGGCCGGGCGGTTCCCGCCCGGACGGCGCGGCTTCCTGACACGGGGCGGTCTCGTATCACGTTGCCTGCCCCCGCCTCCTACCGGGCCGGTGTGTGCAGGCGACGTGAGGGGTGATGACAGGGGCAGTCTTGGCTCCTACCGAGAGAGGCTTTCCTTGATCTGGCTGGCCAGGTGCTCGGTGGTGGCGCCCGGGGCGAGGTCCTGGAGCCGGATGCACTGCTGGGCCGAGACGTACACGAAGATGGCCTCCACCTGCTGCGGGTCCAGGGAGTTGGTCGCCGCGTAGGCGTCGCGGTAGACGGCCAGCTGGTATGCCTTGCGCAACCTGTCCTGCGGGTCCTTGGGCACCCGCCCGGTCTTCCAGTCGACCACCAGGTAGCGCTCCCCGTCCGGGGTGGTGTGCTTGAACACGGCGTCGATGCGGCCGACCAGCTGGACTGGCCCCACGGGAAGCTGGATTTCTTCTTCCACGCAGACCACCTGGTTTTCCTGCACGATCGGCTGTGCCATCGCCCACTCCAGCCAGGCGTCGACTCGCTTCTGGGCGGCTTGGTCTAGCGCTGCGGGCGGTGGGGCGTCGTCCAGGTCCAACAGGTTTGCCTTTTTCAGTTCCTGCTCGATGCGCTGGTGGAAGGCGGTGCCAACGTTGGCCGCCGTGTGCGGTGGGCGCGGCAGGGGCCGGCGCAGTTGGCGCGCGAATGCCTGCGGGTCCTCCAAAAGGCTGGCCGTGGCGGTGGCGGCCAGGCGGGCGGGCAAGCGCACGGTGGTGCGCTCGCCCGCCCGGGCCTGCTCTAGGAGCACGGCCACGTCCTGGGCGCCTGGGCCCACGTGTGGATCGTCGGCCAGCTCCCGCAGCACCTGGGCCGGGCGGGTACCGCGCTGCGCTTGGCGCACCGCCTGGGCCAGCAACTGGTTGGCCTCCAGTTCAGTGTCTACGTACAGGTGATCCGGCCACAGCACCCGGCCGGCCAGGTCGTGAGGCAGTGCCTGGCCCAGCCAGAGCGGGTCGCCGGGCCCCAGCACCGGGGCGTCCGCCCCGCCCGCCCCGCTGTCCGGGGCCGGCGCGCCATCGGAGCCCGACCCGCCGCCAGAGTCCGCCCCGCTGTCCGGGGCCAGCGCGCCACCGGAGCCCTGCTCTGGGTTGGCGGGGACGGGCCGGCAGCGGGCAGCGAAACCGGCCGAGTCCTCCCACACAGCCACGCGGGCGATGCCCTGGCCCACCTCCGCACCGCTGCCCGAGTCGGTCGGTACGTCGGTGTTTTGCAGCGTCTCCCCTTGCGCCTGCCGCTCCAGTTCGGTGGGGAGGATCCCAGCCAGGAACGGCGAGGGTTCGTAGCCCTTACCCTCCCCGGCGGCCGCGTAGCTGGTCAGGATGAGCAGGTGGCGGGCCCGGGTGAAGGCCACGTAGGCGATGCGGCGCTCCTCGGCCCACGCCTGGGTGATCTCCTCCTCGGTGTACTGGGCAAAGAGCCCTGCAGCGATGTCAGCGTCCATGCCCTGGCTGAGGGACAGCTTGGGCAGGTAGTCGCTGTCCGGCCGCAGGGGGTAGGGCAGGCAGTCGACCTGGCTGGTCCAGCGTCCCATCTTGCACTTCGACTCGGCCTTGGGGAAGCGGTCGGCGGCCAGGCCGCAGACGGCCACCACGTCCCACTCGAGCCCCTTGGAGGCGTGCATGGTCAGGATCTGCACCACGCCGGGCTGGGCCGGGGGCGCCTCGATCCTAAGGCCGGAGTCCGCCTGGTCCACCTGCTCCAACCAGGTGAGGAATCCACCCAGGCTGGTGCGCGGGGAGGCCACCGAGTAGTCGTGGGCCGTGGCGATGAAGGTGCGTTGGATACCCCGGGCGCGCTCGCGGGCCTGCTGGGGTCGCGCCGCGATGTCCGTCTCCAGCCCCATCACGCCGAAGGCGGCGCGCACCAGCTCCGGCAAGGCCAGGTGGGTCAGTTCCCGCAGCCTGGCTAGGCGCTCGCCCAGGTCAGCGACCACGGCCCTGGCCTGGTCGCTGAGTCGGCCCAGAGCGGACTGCGCGCGGGCACCAGCCCCACCGGCCGCGTCAGCCGCGTCAGCCGCGCCGACCGCGCCGGTCGCGCCCGGGGCGCGCACGTACTCGATGGCCTCCGCCAGGCTGACGGGCAGCGGCTCACCGCCCTGGACCTCGGCCAGCGCCCGCCCGATCTGCTGCACGGCGTCCATGTCCTGGGCGCTGAGCCGGGCCGCGCTGAGCAGGCGCACCGCGGCCGGCCCGTGGAGCGGGTCCGCCACCAGCTGCAGGGCCGCCCGAACGTCGGCCACGTCCTGGGTGTTGATCAGCCCGTCCTCGCCCGCGATCTGGGCGGGGATGCCTAGCTTTTCCAGCTCGTCGCGGATGGGGCCCAGGGGCGCGCGGGCGCGGGAGAGCACCGCCATGGTGCGGTCCTTCTTCCAGTGCTTCGCGATGAGGCTCGCCACCAGCGCCGGCTCGTCGTCCTCGTGGCCGGCGCGGGCCACCAGCACCTCGCCTTGCTCCGCCGCAGGGCTGGGGGTGAGCTCTCTCAACCGCACGGCGGCAGCGGCGCTCGCCTTGACGCCCTGCTGACCAGAATCGTCACTCTGACCGGAGTTATTGGACTGGGCGGCGTCGTTGAGGGGTTGGGCCACCCGGTTGGCGGCGGCCAGGATGGACAGCCCGTTTCGCCAGGCGGTGGAGAGCGTGCGCACGCCGCGCGGGCGCCCGTCCTCCAAGGTGAGGTCGACGCCGAATTGGACCACGAACTGTTCCAGGGTGCCGGTGGAGGCCCCGCGCCAGCCGTAGATGGCCTGGTTCGGGTCTCCCACTGCGGTCACTCCCCTGCCGGCAAAGAGCTGGGCGAAGGTGCGCACCTGGGTGGCGGAGGTGTCCTGGAACTCGTCCAACAGCACCAGGTCGTACCGGGAGCTGATCTGGGCGCGGGCGTGCTCCAGCTCGGTCACGATGCGCAGCGCGGCGGCGGAGAGCTGGGAGAAGCTGACCAACCCGGCCTTGGCCTTGGCTTGCCTGAACTGCTCCACGAGGTCCAGCAGAGCATCGCGCCTGGCGATCAGCTGCCGCGCCTTCAAGATGTCCGCCACCTTGGTCTTCTTCTTTTCGCTGGAGACATCGAAGTCTTCCTCGAGGTCCTGGTAGCCCCGCGCACCTCCTCCAGGCTCAGACCGTTGCTGTCGATCTCGTTGGAGAGCGCCACCACCGCCAGCGCCCTGCTACTCAGCGCGTTGGCGTCTATGTCCTCCGGCCAGTTGTTGACGATCTCGAAGGCGAGTTCGATCTCGGTGGCGTTGGCCACCAGCGTCGAGTCACCCGGGATGCCCAGACTGAGGCCGAATTCCCGCACCACCCGCTGCGCGAAGGAGTCGTAGGTGGCCACGTCCACGCGGGCCATTTGTGGCTTGCCGGCGGGCGCGCCAGCCGCAGCGGCCCCAGCGGTCGGGGCCAGCGTGTCGAGCGGAGCAGCGGCACCGGGGTCCAGCTTCGGCGTCAGTCCCAGCATCTCCTTGGCTTCCGCCGAGAGCAGGCCGCTTTGGACCAGCTGGCCTAGCCGGTTGGTCATGCGCTCGCGCAGCTCCCCGGCGGCCTTCCTGGTGAAGGTCAGGCCCAGCACCCGCTCGGGGCGCACCAGCCCGTTGGCGAGCAGGTAGAGCACCCGGAAGGCCATGGTCTCCGTCTTGCCAGAGCCGGCGCCGGCCACCACCAGCAGGGGGCTGCCCATGGGGGCGGTGATGACGGCCTCCTGCTCCGGGGTGGGCGGGTGGGTGTCGATGGCTTGGGCGATCTGCGCCGGCGTGATAGTGCTCATCGCGTGCGCTTTCCCTTTCGTTGGGCCGGGCAGGAGGTCTGCACCGGGCAGGAGTTGCAATGCGTACCGGGCAGGGCGGCGAAGGACTGGCCGCGCTGCATCGCCTCCGCTTGGTCCAAGATGGCCTCCACCCAGGCGTGGCCCCCGCGCAGCTCGGCTTGTTCCTGGACCAGCGGCTCGCCCCGGGTGACCTTCTTCAGGTTGACCAGGCGGCCGGTCTGGGCGCCTGCCACGCCGCGCTCGCGCAGCTCGCCTCGCTCCAGCAGGTACTGGTAGATACCGAGCTGGGGGTGACCGGCCAGCTGAAGCGGCGCACGAAAAACGTCTATGGGTCCCAAGAGACTCGTTGTCACGGTAGGCCAGGTTCGCCAGATCGGGCTGGATAATCCGTAACCAGTAAATA
>NZ_JBZXJM010000019.1:0-16910 GCF_058725725.1 Buchananella sp. 103232
GCTCGCCGCTGACCGGGTCCAGCTCCCAGGCCAGGGATTCGAGCTGGCGCGCCACGGAGTCGGCGTTGCGGGGCCGGCGCGTGGGGTCCTTGACCAGCAGGGACATGACCAGCTGGGCCAGGGCGGGCGGAACGTCGTCCGGGAGGGGCGGCACCTCGTCGTTGACGTGCGCGAAGGCGATGTCCACCTCGTTCTTCCCGGTGAACGGGCGCCGCCCGGCCAGGGCCTCGTAGGCCACCACGCCCAGCGCGTACAGGTCGCCGGCCGGCGTGGCCGGGCGCCCCATCGCCTGCTCGGGGGCCAGGTACTGGGCCGTACCCATCACCTGGCCGGCCTGCGTCATCGGCGTCTGGTCGGCAGCGATGGAGATGCCGAAGTCGGTGAGCTTGACCTGCCCGGCGGGAGTGATGAGCAGGTTGGAGGGCTTGACGTCGCGGTGGATGATCCCGCCCCGGTGCGCCGCCCCCAGGGCCGCTGCGGTGGCCGACAGCACGTGCGCCACGCGCGCCGGGGCCAGGCGCTGCCCGCCGCGCAGGAAGTCGGTGAGCGGCCGGCCCTCCACCAGCTCCATCGCGATCCACGCGCTCGGGCCGTCCACGCCGTAGTTGAGCACCTCCGCCAGGCCGGGGTGGTGCAGGCCGGCGGCGTTGCGGCCCTCGGCCTCCATGCGCAGCAGCAGGGTGCGCTGACCGGCCAGGTCCGGGCGCAGCACCTTCAACGCCACCTCGGTGCCGGGCATGCGCTCGTCGGCGGCGCGCCAGACCTCTCCCATCCCGCCGGTGGCGATCTTCTCCACCGGCCGGTACCGGCCCCCGTAAAGCTTCATCTCAATCAAGGAAGGCCTCCAGGATCTGCCGGGCGATCGGGGCGGCCACGCTGCCGCCCGTGTCCTCGCCGGCGGCCTGCTCGCCGCCCTCCACCAGCACCGCGATGGCGATGCGGGGGTTGTCTGCCGGCGCGAAGCCCACGAACCACGTGTGGGGGCCGCCCACGTCGCTGCCGGTCTGGGCCGTGCCGGTCTTGCCGCCCACGCTCACGCCCGGGATGGCCGCGGCGTTACCGGTGCCGTTCTCCACCTCGCTGACCATGAGCGCGCGCAGCTGGGCGGCCACCTCCGGACTGGTGGACTGGCGCAGCTCATTCGGGCTGGAGCTGGAGATCACCTGCAGGTCCGCGTTCAGCTCCCGCTCGATCAGGTACGGGCTCATCTGCTTGCCGCCGTTGGCGATCGTGGCGGCCACCAGGGCCATCTGCAGCGGGGTGGCGCGCACGTCGAACTGGCCGATCGCGCTCATCGCCACCTCGGACTTGCTGGCGGTGGCCGGGTAGACCGAGGCCGTCACCGCAAGCGGGATCTCCAGCTCGTCCCCGAAGCCGTAGTTGGCGGCCTCCTTTGCCAGCGCCTGCCCGCCCAGCTCCATGGCGTAGAGCGAGAAGGGGGTGTTGCAGGACAGGTCGAAGGCCTCCTGCAGGGTCACCGTGCCGCTGCCGCAGGAGGCCCCGCCGTAGTTGCGCAGGATCGAACTGGAGTCAGGCAGGGCCAGCTCTGCGGGCGCATCCAGCAGGGTGTCCGGGGTGACGGTGCCGCTGGTGAGCAGCGCGGAGGCGGTGATGATCTTGAACGTGGAGCCCGGGGCGTACAGGTCGCCCGCGATGGCGCGGTTCATCAACGGCCTGCCCGGGTCCTCAGACAGCGCGTGGTAGGCCGCCTCGGCCTCCACCCGGTTGTGGACCGCCAGCTGGTTCGGGTCGAACGACGGCTTGGACACCAGCGCCAGGATGCGCCCCGTGGCCGGCTCGATGGCCACCACCGCGCCGCGCTTGTCCCCCAGCGCGTCCCAGGCCGCCTGCTGCGTCGCCGCGTCCAGGGTCAGCTCCAGGGCCCCACCGCGCGGCTGGGAGCCGGCAAACAGCTGGGCGATGCGGGAGAACCACTGGGAGGAGGCGGTGCCGCTGAGCACCGGTCCGGCGGCCTGCTCGAGCCCGGTGGCCGAGGCAAAGACCGTGGAGTAGTAGCCGGTCACCGGCGCGTAGAGCGGACCGTTGGAGTAGGAACGCAGGTACTTAAAGACGTCGTTGACCGGGGAGGAGGACGCCACCTTTTCCTCCCCCACCACGATCGGGCCGCGCTCGCGGCCGTAGGTCTCGTAGATGGCGCGCACGTTGCGCGGGTCCGCGTTCAGGCCCGGGGCGGCGATCACCTGCACGTACGAGGCGGCCGCGAAGAGCAGCACAAACAGGAGCGCAGCGATGCGCGCGGTGGTCAGGATCTGCTTGTTCACAGCCGCACCACCGTGGTCGGGTTGTCGTCCGGCTCCACCGGCGCGGCGCCGCCCTGCAGCACTGCGCCGCCGGACTCCTCGCCCCCGCAGGCCGCGCCTCCCAGGGCCTCACCGTTGAAGTCGTCGCCGTTGAAGGGGGCGGCACCATCGTGCCCGCCGGTCGCGGCCGCGCCGAAACGTGCGGGCGCCAAGCGGGCAGCGTCGGCCATACCAACCCGGGCCTGGTCGCGGTCCAGCTCACCGATCAGGGCGGCCGGCAGCGCGGCGTCCCCCAGCACGGGGGCGGCCTGCGGGCGGCGGGCGGCGTCGCTCATGCGCAGCAGCAGGGCGATGATGATCCAGGAGGACAGCAGCGAGGAGCCGCCGGCGGCCAGGAACGGCGTGGTCAGGCCGGTCAGCGGCAGCACTCGGGTCAGGCCGCCCACCACCACGAACACCTGCAGGGCGATGGAGAACGCCAGGCCGGTGGCCAGCAGCTTGCCGAAGCCGTCGCGCGCGCCGATGGCGATGCGCAGCCCCCGCTCCACCAGGATCCCGTACAGGGCCAGGATGGCAAACACCCCGGTCACGCCCAGCTCCTCCCCGAAGGAGGCCACGATGAAGTCAGAGTTCGCAAACGGCACCAGCGTGGGGTGGCCGTTGCCCAGCCCGGTGCCGGTCAGCCCGCCCGTGGCGAAGCCGAACAGGCCCTGCACCAGCTGGAAGGAGCCGCCGCCGCTGGCGTAGACCTCCGGGTCCAGCGGGTGCAGCCACGCCACCACGCGGTTGGCGATGTGCGGCTTGAGCAGGTAGGCGCCGTAGCCCGCTGCCGCGGCGGCCAGGAAGCCGATGGCGATCCAGGCGGGCCGGTCCGTGGCCACGTACAGCATGATCACGAACAGGCCAAAGAGCAGCACGGAGGTGCCGTAGTCGTTTTGCAGCACCAGGATGCCCACGCCCACCAGCCAGGCCACCAGCAGCGGGGTGGTGTAGCGCAGGCGCGGCAGGCGCATCCCCGCCAGCTTCCTGCCGGTCAGCGCCAGGTTGTCCCGGTTGTCGGCCAGGTAGGAGGCAAAGAAGACCGCCAGCAGGATCTTGGCCAGCTCCGCCGGCTGGAAGGTGGCCACCTTCAGGTCGATCCAGATGTTCGCCCCGTACTGGGAGACACCCAGCCCGGGCACCAGCGGCAGCAGGAGCAGCACGACGCTGGCCAACAGCGACAGGTAGGTGTAGCGCTTCAGGTTGCGGTGGTCGCGCACCAGGAACAGCACCGCCAGGGCCGCGATCAGCCCCACGGCGGTGACCAGGAGCTGCTTGTTACCCACCACCTGGTCGTAGTGCTCCGCAGCCAGGTAGCTGATGTCCAGCCGGTAGATCATCGCCAGGCCCAGCCCGTTGAGCGCGAAGGCCACCGGCAGGATCACCGGGTCCGCGTAGGGCGCCAGCCACTTCACCGCCCCGTAGGTGACCAGGCCCGCCCCGGCCAGCGAGGCCAGGTGGGTGCCCAGGCCGGGCGGGAGCTGGCCGGTGTTCCCCACCACGACCAGCAGGTAGGCGGCCACCCCCACGCCCAGGGCAAGCAGAAGGAGCGCCACTTCGGTGAAGTAGCGCCGCTTGCCGGGGGTGTGGGAGACCGTTGCCATTACTCGCTACTGCTCGTGGGGCTTGGCGAGACTACGGCGGGGGCCGTGGACGCGGCCGGGGTGGCCGTGGCCGGCGCGCTCGGTGCCGGGGAGGCCGGTGCTGGGGAGGCCGGTGTCGGTGACGGCGAGGCCGGGCTGTACAGGCCCGGGGTGGCGCCGACGTCCGGCGTGGGCGTGGGCACGGCCATGCGCTGGACCTCCAGCGAGCTGACGTAGTCGCGCGCCTCCTGCAGCGAGGGGCGGATCACTGCCGTCTGCAGGCGGGCGCGCACCCCGGGGGCCAGGCTCTCCACGCTCACGCCGGTGTCCTCGTACTTCTCAGACAACTGGATGGGGCCCAGCTGCTGCGGGATGCCCCGATAGATCTCCACCGTGGCGCCGGTGCCGATCACGTAGTAGTACGACTGCGCCCACATCGACGCGCCGAACAGCAGCGCCCCCAGCAGCACCAGGCCGGCAAAGGAAAAGGCCAAACGCCGGCGCCACCTGCCCCGTTTGCCGCCGGTGGACGACGTTTCCTCCGCCCGCTCCGATTCGCCACCCTCGCCCTCAGCGGCGGGGCTGGTCAGGGCGGCGGCCCGCGCGGCGGCAGAGGTGCCGCCCCGGCTGCGGGCCAGCCGGTTCGTCGCGGCGCTGCCAACAACCTGGGGGGCGGTGGGCAGGCCAGAAACGTCGGAGGTAGCGTCGTCCAAAACGTCCACCACGACCACCGAGACGTTGTCAGGGGCGCCGGCCCGCAGGGCCAGGTCCACCAGGACGTCGGCGCACGTGTCAGGGTCCGTGCCGGCGCTGACCACGGTGGCGATCGTGTCCGCAGAGACCACGCCGGACAGGCCGTCGGAGCACAGCAGCCAGCGGTCGCCGGCCCTGGCCTCCCGCACGGACTCGTCCAGCTCCAGGGCCTCCGTGGAATCGCCCAGGGTGCGCAGAATGACGCTGCGCTGCGGGTGACGCGCCGCCTCCTCCTCGGTGAGCCGACCGGTCTGCACCAGGAAGTTGACGAAGGTGTGGTCAGTGGTGACCTGGGTGAACTGGCCGTCGCGCAGCAGGTAGGCGCGCGAATCGCCCACGTGCACCATGGCCAGCTTGTTGCCGCTGCGCAGCAGGGCGATGCAGGTGGTGCCCAGGCCGGCCAGCTCCGGGTCCAGCGTGGAGCGCTCCTTGAGCTCCTGGTGGGCGTCGTTGACCGCGCCGCGCAGCAGGCTGAGCAGGTCGTCCGCGCCGTGCGAATCGGAGTCCAGGGCGGAGAGGTGAGCAACCGCCACCGAGGAGGCGATGTCGCCGCCGGCGGGGCCGCCCATGCCGTCGGCCATCACCGCCAGGTGCGGGCCCGCGTAGGCCGAGTCCTGGTTGTTGCGCCTGACCAGCCCAACATCTGAACGGGCCGCGTAATTGAAAACTATGCTCATCGGCGCGGCTCAATCACGGTCTGGCCAATGCGCACCGAGCTGCCCACCCCGACCGGGGTGGCGGCCTTGATCTTCTCGTTGTCCACCAGGGTGCCGTTGGTGGAGCCCAGGTCCTCCACGAACCAGCCGCCGTCGCCCGGATAGAAGCGGGCGTGGCGGGAGGAGGCGTAGCCGTCATCCAGCACCAGGGTGGAGGAAGGGGAGCGGCCCACCACCACGGAGGTGCCCACCAGCGGGATCGAGGTGCCTGCCAGCGGCCCCTGGGTGACCAGCAGCCGCAGCGGCGGGGCCGCCACGGCGGCGGGGGAGTCGTGGGAAGGGGCGGCAACCGGGCCGGCCCCGCCGCGCCCCAGCCGCGAGAGGGTGCGTTGACCAACGGAGGCAGGCGGGGTCGGGGCAGGCCTGCCCGCGCCCCGGGAGCGCACGGTGGGGCCAAACAGGTCGCGGCGCAGCACCCCCACGATCAAGGCTATGAACACCCACAGCAGCGCCAGGAAACCGAAGCGCAGCAGGGTGAAGGCGAGTTCGCTCACGCGACGTCCCCAGGGGAGGTCCAGAAAAGGAAGCTCGTGCGCCCGATCGTGACCGTGTTGCCGTCCACCAGGGTGGCGGCGTCCACGCGGTGGCCCTCCACGAAGGTGCCGTTGGTGGAGCCGAGGTCGGTCAGGATCGTGCCCTGCGGGGTCACGCTGAGTTCACAGTGGACCCGGGAGACCCCGGAGTCGTCCACCACGATGCCCGCGCCCGAGCCGCGCCCGATCGTCACCCGTGGTCCGGTCAGCAGGTAGCGCCGCCCGGCGATCTCCACTACCGGGTGGGCCGGGCTGGCCGGGATCGCCCCGGCGGGGGCGACGCTGCCGCGCTGGTTGGCGCCCATCACCAGGAACTGGCCGGAGACCATCTCCGGGTCCGTCTCGAATGCGACCGTGACGGGACCGATGAAGGAATAGCCCTGGGAAAAGCCGTGGTCGGTGGCGGCGGCCGCGAACTCGTCGGTGAGCACGTCCTCGCCAGCCGTGGCCAGCTGCGCCCGGTCCTCCGCCGCCAGGCGGATAACGAAGGCGTTGTGGGCCACCACGCGGTCGCGATCCAGCGTGATCACGTTGTCGTCCATCGTCTTGCGCACTGCGGAGATGAGCTCCACGGGCTGCAGGCCACCACGGTTGAGGTCAAAGGCGCCCTTGAACAAGCGCTCGATACGGTGCTCTACCCGGTCAAAAACGCCCATGCTGCCTCCTATCGCAGTAGATAGTTACATCCGATGGTAGCGGGACAGGCTAGGGGATGCTCGCCACGACGCCTCAGGGAAGTTATGCCGCAAACAAAAAACCGGCGGTAGAAACCGCCGGCATTTGTGCGCGAGGGGGGAGTTGAACCCCCACGCCCTCACGGGCACACGGACCTGAACCGTGCGCGTCTGCCATTTCGCCACTCGCGCTAGTGGTCACGGACTTTGCGGTCCGCAACAGCTCGATAAATCTAGCACGGCCCCGCACGACCCGCCAAATCGAGCGCAGTGGCATCGGCCACGCCGAAGTGAGCGGGGCTACGGGGTCGGGGCGGGCCGGGGCGGGGTCGGTCGGGGTCGGCCGGTGCCCCGGAGCGTACAAGCGTGCGGTCGGGGTACGTGTGACCGGCCGGTGCCGTGCCCCCAGGCGGTCGGATGTACCCCGTTGCAGCATTTGCGAGCTTGGGGGACGGTGGGCGTGTCGGGGTTCGCGGCAGTCATCGCCCGGCCACCGCGCACGCCCGGCCACCGCGCGCACCGGGCTGCCGGGATCGGCGGGGCACGCGGGCCGCCCCTGCGCACTCCAGGGGGCGGGCGCTGAGGGGAGGGGAGGGCGGAACGTCGTGCACCAGGGGCCACTAGGGAGGACGGCGGGCGCATGCCGGCGGTATTCGCCGAGCACGCAAGAGCATGGTCGAAGGCGCGGCACCGGGCGGTCGGATGAACCCGAGTGCGGCATTTGCGGCGCGGGCGGCGGGCGCGCATATCGACGGCCGCGAGATGGGAGCCCACCGCTAACTAATTCGACGCTCAAAGCCGGCACGCGCAGCTTTGGCGGCCCATAAACTTCACCCATGACGCAACGACGCGCATTTTTTGGGGTGTCAGCTTGTCTTGCAGCAACGGCGCTAGCAATGACAGGAGCACTGACCGCACACGCCGCGGAGCCGGGCGCCGTTACCGCTCCGCAGACCGTTTCGGCGGCTGAACCGATTGCCGGAACCATCGTTGATGTAACCAAATTTGGGGCTGACCCAACCGGAACCAGGGACTCCCAGCCCGGGGTGCAGGCCGCAATCAGGCAAGCGAAAACCCTGACCGGGCCGGTAACGATCTATTTCCCTAAGGGCACCTACGACCTCTATCCAGACCAAGCCGAGGTGCGTGAACTCTATCCGTCCAACACGGTAGGTGAGCGCCCGCAATACAAGGACAAGCGCATAGCAATCCTGCTGGAAAACATGCAGGACGTGACCGTGGACGGTGGGGGTTCTCTGCTGCGCCTCCACGGACAGCAAACCACCTTCGCCGCCTTGCGCTCCCAGCGCGTCACGTTCAAAAACTTTTCCACCGATCACGTGGCGCCCCGCGTGTTGGACCTGACGTTTACCGGCGCGGGCACGCTAGACGACGGAAGACTGACCAGAGAGGTGCGTATCCCGGAGGGGTATCAATACTCAATTTCGGGGCGCAACCTAACGATCCACAGCGATAACTCCCCCTACACGAATCGGCCCTACTGGTCATACGACCCGCTGAGGCTGCCGTCCAACCCCGGCAATACCTCGCTGAACGACATGTACGAGCAGTTGCTGGACCTGGACACCGGGCACGCCTTCCGGGCCTCCTGGATGCTCCCGGTCGAGCCCCTGTTCACTGGAGTGCAGTCAATTCGAGAAAAGGCCCCCGGCCTCCTGGAGTTCACCTACCGCGCCGGCTCTGCGCCGGGCGGGGTGGGCCGCTCCTTCCACGTACGCACCTGGTGGCGCGACACCCCGGGCGCCTTCGTGTGGGAATCGAAGGACATCAAGCTAGAAGACCTCAACGTGGGGCACCTGCACGGCTTTGGCATCCTGTTCCAGTTCAACGAGAACGTCACGGTGCGCAACGTCGACTTCCGGCCCCCGCCGCAGTCCTACCGCACCACCGTCGGTTTCGCTGACCTCATCCAGGTCTCCGGGGACAAGGGAGAGGTGCTGATCGATAACTGCCGATTCGGCTTCGCGCACGACGACCCGATCAACGTTCACGGCACATACGTGCAGATGAAAAACCGGCACAGCAACCGGCAGGCCACCTTCCGCTACATGCACCACGAGACTGCCGGCTTCCCTCAGTTCTACGAGGGCAACGAGGTTGCTCTGGTTGACCGCAACACCATGCGGGACCTGCTAGACAGCGACGGGCAGCCGTGGCGCGGCCGGGTTGTGAGCGTGGATGGCCCCACGGGTGTCGATTCCAGCCACGACCTGCGCACCATGAAAGTGACGTTTGATCGCGACATGCCAGCCGGTGCCCGCGTGGATGCCGTGGTGGCAGAAAACGTCACCTACAACCCGAAGGTGACGATCAGTAACTCTCACTTTGAGTCGATCCCGACTCGCGGCATTCTCATGACCACGCGCCGCCCGGTGCTGATCGAGAACAACGTTTTTGACCAGATGGAAATGGCATCCATTTACGTCTCGGGTGACGCCAACCAGTGGTACGAGTCCGCGATGGTTAGTGACTTCACCATCCGTGGCAACACGTTCCTGCGCCCAGCCAGGGACACATACAACAACCCTGCTCCGGTGATCTTCTTTGAACCCACCTCGGGCGGGCAGAATCCGCAACTGGCGGCGCACTCCAACGTCCTGATCGAGGACAACACGTTCCTGGTCAACGACCGCACGATTCTGGACGCCAAGAGCATCAACGGTTTGACGTTCCGGAATAACCGGGTGATGCGCTATGAGGAGTCCAGTGCTCCCACGTTGGAGCTGGCCGCCAGCCGCGTGGGCGTCGGTGCGCTCACTACGGCGCGCGTTGCCGCTCCGGCGGGAGGGGTGTCGCGCCCCGCGTTCGTGCTGCGCGGTTCAAATAACGTGGTGCTGGAGGGCAACACCTACGGAGAGGGCATCATCCGGGGCGTTCAGTTGCACCACATGACGGGCGCCAACGTGGACATTCGCGACGAGGGCGTGAGTGTGGGCGGCAGGAACTCGACTGCAAACCAGGTTTTCTACTTCTCCTCAGCACCGCAAATCGCGGCGGTAAACCAGCAGGGGCAGATCCTGGGCAAGCAGGAGGGTGAGGCCCAGATTCATGCCGTGGTGGTCACCCCCTTTGGTCAGGCCACTACTGCTCCGGTCAAGGTAACCGTGGGGCAGACGGAGCCCACCTACGAGCTGATCCCGTTCGAGGTGATCCGCCCGAATCCGGCCCACGCCCGCATCGAGGGCAAGGGTCTCAGGTTGGTGCCCTCCGGTTTGGGTTCCCTGTGGTTGGACGACAACCGGGCGGGCAACATTCACCTACTGCCCGGCAAGCAGCTGGGCGTGGGGGAGTCCGTGGTCGTGAAGATGACCGGCAGGACGCAGGACTGGTACGAGGAGGCCGGTCTGATCCTCTACGAGAACGACGACAACTACGTCACGATCCAGCGCAAGCACAACAACGGCTCCCCGTCGATCACCGTGGTCACGGAACAAAATGGGCGAGCTGAAGAGGACTCCCGCAAGGTCACTGACCCCACCCAGCAGGAACTGTGGTTGAAGCTGACTCGGCAGGAGGACGGGATTCAGGGCGCCTATTCGTTGGACGGAGTCGAGTTCTCCAATTTGGGCACCCCAGTTGTTAACTCGTCCGTGGGAGCCTCTGCTCGCATCGGGCTGATGGCGTCACTCCGGCGTAACTCGTCGGCGGATAACCACCCCTTTGTGTTCACTGACCTGAACGTGGCCGGCACGCCGGTTGAGTTGGTGCGGGAAGTGGGCAGCGGGGAGCCGGGTGCCGGTTTCGACGTGGTGCCGACCTTGCCGGAGGGCAAGCTCTCTCGCCTGGCTGACCTGGCCGGCGCGCAGTTCTCCCTCCCCATGCCGTCGGACGGCGCAAACCTGGCCGCGAAGGATGGTTTCGTGGTCAAGGCCGACCCGGCTGTTACCAGCTACACCGCTAAGCTCACGCCGGTTGCAGAAGGCGCCACGATGGTGGCCACGGTCAACGGCAAAAAGGTAATGCCGGACGAAAGCGGCAGCTACACGGTGCAGGTGGGCCGAGGGATCAACGTCTTCGAGGTGTATGTGACCGCCCCGAACCAGTTGCAGCAGCGCATCTACCGGTGGGTGGTTCTCTCAGATCAGGCCGCAGCTCCCGGGCCGATGCCTGACCCGACGCCGTCGGTGACGCCTGCTCCCTCGGTGACGCCGGAGCCGACGTCGGCCCCCACGCCGCCCCCATCGACGACGCCGAGTGTGACACCTAGCGCTTCGGTGACGCCTGCTCCCTCGGTGACGCCGGAGCCGACGTCGGCCCCCACGCCGCCCCCATCGACGACGCCGAGTGTGACACCTAGCGCTTCGGTGACGCCTGCTCCCTCGGTGACGCCGGTGCCGTCCGCGTCTGCCACGCCCGCCCCGACGGCGGCTCCGATTGCCGAGTTGCCTGGTGGAAAGGTGGCCCGGATCGCCGGTTCGGACCGGGTGTTGACGTCCGTGGAGGCAATGCGCCAGTCCACCGCCGTGACCAAGACGATGGTTTTGGTCGATGGGCGCAATTTCGCGGACGCGGTGGCGGCGGGTCCGCTGGCGGCCGCTCACGGCGCCGCCCTGGTGCTCACCACCGCCCCACAGTTGGAGCCAGCCATCGTTGAGGCTGCCCGGCAAAAGGGCGTGGAGACCGTCTTGATTGTGGGGGCGGAGAACTCCGTGCCCGCCAGCAAGGCGGCAGCGCTGACGGGTGCCGGGTTCACCGTGAAGCGAATTGCTGGCCAGTCACGCTACGAGACGGCCGTGCAGATAGCCGGTGAGGTGGCGCAAAAGAACGGCGCGCCGGCACGGATCTATGTGGCCAGCGGACTGCACTACGCGGACGCGCTAGCTGCGGGCGCGGTAGCAGGCCGCACGGGAGGCGTGGTGCTCCTCAGCGCCGGCAGCAGCCTGCCGGCCCAGGTCCGGGTCATGCTCAAGCGGGCGCCTGGGGTTGAGGTGGTGGCCGTGGGAGGCCAGGCCGAAGCCGCCCTGCGAACGGCCGGACTGGCCGCGCAGGGCAAGACCCGCACGGTGGTAGGCAAGGACCGCTACGAAACGGCTGCCATGCTGGCCCGCTCCTTCGTGGCTGACGCCAAGCTGGTGGTACTCGCCTCGGGAGAGAGCTTCCCGGACGCGCTCTCCGGTGCGGCCCTGGCCGCCAACCACGACGGGGTACTGCTGCTCACGCGGGCCGGGGCGCTTCCACCGGCCACGGTGGCGGAGCTGGACGCGCGGGAAAAGGTAGCTCAGCTACGAGTGATGGGCGGCGCGAAGTCCGTCTCCCAGAAGGTCCTCGAGGCGGCCGCGCTCAGGTTGAACTAGCGTCCACGTCAGCCTGACGGGTGGGGGCCTGCGGCGACGCCGCAGGCCCCCACCCGCATCCATGGCCAGCCCGCTAGGTCCGGTTCGGTGCGAACCCGGCCCGAACCTAGGGCGGTGCCCACTGGCGCGGGCCGGGTAGAGCGTCGTCCAACCGGCTTGGCGAAGGCGGCGGCGTGGCGGAGGCGGCGGTGTGGCGGAGGCGCGGCGTGCTGCGGTGAGGCGGTCTGGCTGACGCCGGCAGGGCGCACGCGTAGGCTGAAAGGATGAACGCGATCGTGGACGTCCTGCTCATGTCTCCGCTCCTGACCATCTTCCTGGTGGTGGCGCTCGGTTCCCTGGTGGGCTCAATCCCGCTGGGGCCGCTGCGTTTGGGCGCTGCCGGCGCGCTCTTTGTGGGCATCGCCATCGGGGCGCTAGACCCGCGCCTGGGTGAGGGACTCAAGCTGGTGCAAGGAATCGGCCTGGCTCTGTTTGTCTACACAGTGGGACTGACCGCCGGCACTACGTTCTTCCGGGAAATCAAGCGCTACCTGAACTTCATGGCCATCACCGTGGTGGGCCTAGTGGGCGTGGCCGGCCTGATCTACCTGGTGGGACCATACTTTGGGCTCTCGCGCGAGATGACGCTGGGAACCTTTGCCGGTCTGCTCACCTCCACCCCGGCGCTGTCCGCCGCCACCACCGCCACCGGAGGCAACGAGCCGGCGGTCGGTTACGCACTGGCCTACCCGATCGGCGTGGTGGTCTCCTTGCTGTTCGTTTCCTTCACCCTGGCCCGCAAGTGGCCCGGCCCCCGCGACACCCCCTCCTTGGCCGGCTCCGGCCTGTTCGCCACGTCGGTGGCAATCGCTGGGAACTTCACGCCGGCCGACGTGCCGGCCCTGGCGCGCGGCGACGTGCGCATCTCTTACCTCTCGCGCGGTGGTAAGACCCGCGTCTACCGCCAGGGCGAGAACCTGGAGGACGGCGACTGGGCAGTGATCGTGGGCGCCGAGCCCAGGGTGCGGGAGGCGATCGCGGTGCTGGGAGAGGAGACCGAGGAGCACCTAGCGGACAAGCGCCACGAGGTAGATCACCTGCGTTTCGTGGTCTCCTCCAAGGCCGTGATCGGCCGCTCGATCGGGCAGCTGGACATCCCGGGCCGCTTCGACGGCGCGATCATGCGGGTGCGGCGCGGCGACCTGGACCTACTGGCCCGCGAAGACCTGGTGCTAGAGCCCGGCGACCGGGTACTGGCCGTAGTGCCTGCCGGCAAGCTGCAGGAGGTGCGTGCCTTCCTGGGCGACTCCGAAAAGGGCGTGGGAGAGATCGACCCGGTCTCCGCCGGTCTCGGTTTGGGGCTAGGCCTGGGCCTGGGCCTCATCACGATCCCGCTGGGCGGCGGGGCCACCCTGGCGTTGGGCGCCGCGGCCGGCCCGCTGCTGGTGGGCATGATCCTGGGGCACTTCGAGCGCACCGGTCCGATGATCTGGCAGCTGCCCTACGCCGCCAACCTGACCATCCGCCAGCTGGGCCTGCTGCTCTTCCTGGCCTGCGTGGGGCTGGCCTCCGGCCCGGCCTTTGCGGCCCAGGCCTTCTCTCCGCTGGGCCTGAAGGTGATCGCCATTGGCGCGGTGCTGTGCGCGGTGGGCTGCCTACTGTTCGTCTTCGCCAGCAAGCTGCTGGGCCTGTCCTCCCCGCGCATGGCCGGTGGCCTGGCCGGCTTCATCGGGCAGCCGGCCCTGGTGGCGGCGGCCAACTTGCAGTGCTCCGACGAGCGCATCGATGCCGGTTACGCCACGCACTACGCTCTTTCCATCATCACCAAGATCCTGCTGGTCTACGGGCTGGCTGCGGTCCTCTAGCCCTTTAGGAGTGCAATGCTGCTCGCCTTCTCCGTCGCCCGGCTTCGTCGGCGAGCTGTAGGGAAAGCTGGACCGTCTGGAGCCCGCAATCAAACAGGCGGCAATGGGTATTTGGCGGGTGGAACATCGGTCAATTAGGGCCAGCATTCCACCCGCCAGAAGCGGGCCTAATCTAAATCTGTCTGGCAAACAAGCTCACTGCGGCAGGCAATTCGTCTACCCGAAGGGGTGCATCCAAACCCGGGTGGCTGCCCTTAGGCCAATAGAGCATGCCAGTTGATTCTGACCAGATTACCTGTCCAGAGGCAGCAAACCTCAAGTCAGTGATGCCAGTTGCCTGTATCGACTTGGACTCAACCACTATGCCAACAAAGCCCCGCACCTGGGCTTGAGGGTCATCGCCATCGAGCAATTTGCCTGTTTCAAACAAGAACCAGTCGTTGCCCTGCACCGAGACCTGCCAGAAACCAGAAGGAGCATAATCTGGGACTGCATCAATCTTGCCACCATTAACGCCGTCCTCGTCCAGCCCATCCTCGTCGGGCGGCTCAACAGAGGCGTCGGCAAAGCCGCGCACCTGCGCAACTCCCAACACCAGCTGTCTAGCGATATGGCCCGCAAAACCCTCTTCGCTGGCTACCCAGTCGATCTGGTCAGTGGTCCGGCCAGGCTGGAACTGGGCACTAGCCAAAATCTGATCCGCCGAAATTCGCTCAGAAAGGCAAGAAACGGTCACGGTATCCCCGTGGGAGGAAATCACCACGTAGAGGTGTTCTTCTCCTGCATAGGTTGGCCAGCGCAGTGTCTCGCTTTCGCCGGGCAACAAGATGCAGGCGTATTCACTTAGTGGAAACCCCTCCCCGGTCGGAGTGATGATGGCGCCAGCTTCTGCGCCGACAGTCCCTGCAAAGAACTTGACGATCATGGCTGCGCGTTCCGTGGCCAGCCATCCTTTTTGTAGGTGCCGATTCTGGTCTTACCATCAAAGAGTTTCCAATACCCCTCACCGTGTCCAGCGTGGTCGCGTTCGATGCTATAGCGCATACCGGGTGCATATTTTTTGGGGCCTTTGGGAATGGAGAAAGCGGAGATGCGAAGTCGGTTACCGGCCATGAAGATACCGCCACCTGCGCAGAGAGGCTTGTATTCGGGCGGCGAAACCATGGTGCTAACACCAGTCGGGTGCGGTGAGGATAGCGGTTCGGAAACACCTCCTTGGGGCCTGCAGGGCATTGCGCTGGATGTGCCGACATAAGCGCTCTGTTGCGAATTTGTGGTGCTCGCATCTGCGCCATCAATTTGGGCACTTGCTGGAGCCGTTGTTAAGAATGCTGCGGCGAGCCCAAATGACATGGCGGCAATAAAGCGACGAGTGTTCATAGTAGTTCGTTCAGTAATGGCTACCGGCTAGGACGTTGGTCCTACGAAGGGTGTCGACAAGGGGGTGAGGCGTCAACCCTTGTCCGCAATGTGAGACGCGCCATATTTTTGGAGTTGGTCTTGTTTCAGCGGCAGGGCCGCAGAATCTCCAGTGCTCCGACGAGCGCATCGATGCCGGTTACGCCACCCACTACGCTCTTTCCATCATCACCAAGATCCTGCTGGTCTACGGGCTGGCTGCGGTCCTTTAGCCCTATAGGAGTGCAATGCTGCTCGCCTTCTCCGTCGCCCCGCTGGCCGGGGTAGATGACACCGGTTCCGTCAGCGCCGCCGTGGCCCGCGCCGTGGCGGTGGTGCGCGCCTCCGGCCTGCCGCATGAGACCACCGCGATGTTCACCACCCTGGAGGGGGAGTGGGATGAGGTGATGGCCGTGGTCAAGCAGGCCACCGACGCCGTCCTGGAGGTGGCCCCGCGCGCCTCGCTGGTCATCAAGGCCGACGTTCGCCCCGGCTTTACCGGCGAGCTGCAGGGCAAGCTGGACCGCCTGGAGGCCGCGCTGGCCGACGCTCCGGGCGGTGAGCGCGCGGGGGAGGCCGGCGGGAACGTCGGCCACCTGGAGGCTGCGGAGGGGCGCCGTTGAACTGGGCCCGCCCGCTGCTGGGGGCCGCGCTGGCCGCGTTCGCCGTGCTGGTGGCGCGCGGCTGGTGGGTGTTGGCCGCGTCGGGCGGCGGGGAAGCGCGCTGGATGCTGGCCGCGATGGCCGTGCTGGGCACGCTCGCCTGCGCCGGGGGAGTGCTGGCGTGGTGGAGGGGCCGCTACTCCCTGGCCGCCTCCGCCCTCCTGCTGGCCCCGCTCACCCCGGTGGGCGGCTGGCTCGCGGCCGCGCTCGCGGTGGCGCTGGTCGGCCTGGTGGTGATCGCCTTCAAGCCGGTCAGGCGCCCCGCCCCCACGCTGGCGGAACTGGAGGGCGAGGCCGGCCTGGGAGTGGACGACGCTGCCCGCTAGGCCTTCCCGCTCATCGCGGCCGCAGCGCTGCGAGGGCGGTGGTGGCGCCGGAGTGCCCCGGACGCGAGCCTTGTCAAAAGCCGCCGAGACTTGCCCTTAGCGGGGTGGCTATTGACAAGTCTCGCCGACTTTGGACAAGTTTCGGCGCGGCGGGGCTAGTGTCTGGAAGTGAGCAGATCGACCAAGCCGGCGGGCAGGGAAGCTCGTTCGCGCACCAAAACAGGGGGATAGCCATGCCAGCCAGTACCGAATACGACCTCGGCTCGATCGCGGCCGCCGTCATCACGTGCTCCGACCGCGTCATAGCGGGGGTGAAGGAGAACAAGGCGGGGCTGCGCTGCGCCCAGCTGCTGCAGGAGGCGGGGCTGGGGCAGGTGGCGACCTCCGTGGTGGCGGAGGACCGCAGCCAGTTGGAGGCGGCGGTGCGCCAGGAGCTCGCCGCCGGGGCCCGCCTGGTCATCATCCTGGGGGCATCCGGCTTCGGCCTGGGCAACTACTCGCCGGAGGTGGTGCGCTCGGTGATCGAGGTGGAGATCCCGGGCATCGCGGAGCAGATCCGCGCCTACGGCCTGCGTTCTACCCCGCTGTCCGGCCTCTCCCGCGAGGTCGTGGGCGTCACGGCGCGCGACTCCTCCGGCGCCCTGGTGCTCTCCTCGCCGGGCTCGGTGGGGGGAGCTGGCGACACGCTGGAGGTGCTAGTCCCGTGAAGCGGCGCACGAAAACGTCTATGGGTCCCGAGAGACTGTTGTCACGGTAGGCGAGGGCCGCGAGACCCAGGCCGCATCAGGCGAACCAAGAAATGACAC
>NZ_JBZXJM010000020.1:0-31687 GCF_058725725.1 Buchananella sp. 103232
ATATCTACCTACTCGTTCAGTTGTCTGAACCGATATCGGCAAACCGCCTACCGTGACAACGAGTCTCTTGGGACCCATAGACGTTTTTCGTGCGCCGCTTCAGCTGGCGCAGCACACGCCCCCTGCGGGAAGTCACCATCGAAATCGCCGGACACGAAGTCACCGCAAAACCCGACCCGGGCCCAGACGCCCACGCCATCCTCAACCACCTACCTGGTTACTAAAGAGGTCCAAGTCAGGACTGAGCCCTCGATCGCCTGCGCACTTCGCCACTTACGAGGCGCACCGGCGTCCAGCTCTGGCCCCCAAGCTCGCAAATGCTGGCAACGGGGTACATGTGACCGCTTGGTGCCGTGGCACCGGTCGGTCGGATGTACCCCGAGCGCACGCTTGTACGCTCGGGGTGGTGGCCACCGGGCGCCGCCCGCCACCGGGCCGTCTTGTTCGTCGCCGTGCCTCCTGGCTGACCGTGGCTATCTCTGGCCCCCAAGCTCGCAAATGCTGGCAACGGGGTACATGTGACCGCTTGGTGCCGTGGCACCGGTCGGTCGGATGTACCCCGAGCGCACGCTTGTGCGCTCGGGGCATCGGCCTCCACCGCCGCCACCGGGGCGCGAGCGTCTGTTGTCGTGCCTCGGCGTGACCGTGGCGTCTAGTCTCTGGCCCCCAAGCTCGCAATTGCTGGCAACGGGGTACATGTGACCGCTTGGTGCCGTGGCACCGGTCGGTCGGGTGTACCCGGAGCGCACGCTTGTGCGCTCGGGGGCACCGAACCGCCACGAACCGCCACCTGCACAGCGCCGGCCGGGCGGAAGCAAACCGGCCTCAAGTCCAGCGCCCTGGGCCGAGGAACGCCCCGACGAGGTTGGGGTGGGCACGCGCCGCGTGCCCACCCCAACCTTTCCGGGTCCTCCGCGCGCTACTCTGCGGGGCCGTCCTCCCGCAGGTGGACCACGGCACGGTGGTGCACCAGGGCGCCACCCACCAGGGCGGAGACCAGGGAGCCGATGATGACGGCGATGGCCGCGTGGTCTGAGGCCACCGGCTCGGCGGGGAAGGCCAGGGAGGCGATCAGCAGGGAGACGGTGAAACCGATGCCGGAGAGCAGGCCGACCGCAGAGATGTCGCGCATGATGACGCCCTTGCCCAGTTGCAGCGGGGTGAACTTCAGCAGCAGCCAGACGGAACCGGCGATGCCGATGAACTTGCCCAGGGGCAGGCCCAGGTAGACGCCGATGGCGACCGGGTCGGTGAGGGCCGCACCGACGCCCCCCTCGGTGCCGATCACGGTGACGCCGGCGGCGAAGAAGGCGAAGATGGGCAGGGCCAGGCCGGCGCTGAGCGGGGCGATGCGGTGGGCGATGGCGTGGGTGCGCCCGCCGTGGGGCAGGTCCGCGTCCAGGTCGGCGTGGCGGCGGGCTGGCACAACCAGGCCCAGCAGCACACCCGCGATCGTGGCGTGGATGCCGCTGCGGAAGACGAAGTACCAGGCCAGCACGGCCAGCGGGATGAGCAGCCAGCGGGAGAAGATGCGCTTGCGGGCCAGCACGCCGAAGACGAAGACGGCGGCCAGGGCGGCGCCGAAGTAGGCGAGGTTCAGCTCGGAGCTGTAGAAGACGGCGATGATGATGATCGCCAGGAGGTCGTCCACCACCGCCAGGGTGAGCAGGAAGGTGCGCACGCCGGAGGGCAGGCCCTTGCCCATGATGCCGAGCACCGCGACCGCGAAGGCGATGTCCGTGGCCGTGGGGATGGCCCACCCGTGCATGTGGTGGTCGCCGGTAAAGACCTGCGTGCCCCAGTAGATGACGGCCGGGCCCACCATGCCGAAGGCGGCGGCGATCATCGGCAGGGCCGCCTGCCTGATGTCGCGCAGCGCCCCCACCGAGAACTCGGTCTTCAACTCCAGCCCCACGATGAAGAAGAAGATGGCCAGCAGGCCGTCGGCGGCCCAGTGCTCCAGGGACAGGTTGATGCCCCACGAGGCGGGCCCCACGTGCACGTCGGCCAGGTGGTGGTACCAGTGCTGGGCCGGGCTGTTGGCGAGCACCAGGGCCAAAACGGCCGCGGCGATCACCAGCACGCCGGCGAAGGTCTCGTCGCGCAGCTTGCCGGGCACCACATCGAACAGCGCACCGAACGCGGGGTGCTCGGAGATGCGGCGGGTGATCCGCTTGCGCAGGGACTTCTTGCGCCCGGAGTGGGGGTCGCGCGTCTTGCGCAGCGGCTTGCTAGCGCCGTGCGCGCTCTGGGGGTGGGAGGCCCGGGGCTTCCGCTGCGAAGACCTGCTGGTTGGCTTGGTGGGCTTGCGCTTGCTCATTACTATCCTTCCCGGGCTTCCTCTAAGATAGAGGGCCGCAGCCTCCATGGCCCAATTGGCAGAGGCAACCGACTTAAAATCGGTGTGTTGTGGGTTCGAGTCCCACTGGAGGCACCCACCCCTATTCCCGGCAGGGGGTAGGGGTTTTGCTTTTGACTGGGGGCTGCGCTCGCGCATCTAGGTTAAGCGCATTCGGCCACCCATTTTGCCATTGGAAAGGATGAAAGTCCTTTCGTGGGCCGCCGCGCTCTTCCTCACCGTTTCCTCGGCAGGCCCCCACCCAGAAGCTCCCGGGCGCCAGCCGCGCGCGCCCAATGCCAGCCCCGGCGGGGCTACGCGCCGGCTCGGCCGGCTTGCGGTCTAGCGCTTTCGGTACAGGCTCTTGGTGGCGTAGACCGGCTCGTTGGTGACCTGCACCCCGAGGGAGCGGAAGATGCCCTCGTCCACCGAGCCCAGGATCGTGGAGGTGTGGACGTTGCAGCCGCGCAGCTCGCCGAGGCAGGCCAGGGCGCGGCGGGCGTTGTCGTCGCCGTTGGCGGACACGGCCAGGGCGATCAGCACCTCGTCGGTGTGCAGGCGCGGGTTCTTCGAGCCCAGGTGCTTGGTCTTCAGGGTCTGGATCGGCTCGATGGAGGCCGGCGCCAGCAGGTCCACGCTCGCGTCGATCCCCGCCAGCCGCTTGAGCGCGTTCAGTAGCATGGCCGAGCAGGCGCCCAGCAGGGCGGAGGTCTTGCCGACCACGATCTCGCCGCTGGCCAGCTCGATGGCCGCGGCGGGCGCATCCGTCTGCCGCGCCAGGTCCAGGCAGGGCCCCACCACCGGGCGGTCGTTGGTGCCGATCCCGAGCGAGCCCATCAGGAGGGCGATCTTGGTGGACTGGTCCGGCTCCACCTCGTCGCGGCGCTCCTGCACCAGGGCCTTGAAGTAGCGGCGGATCACCTCCTGCTTGGAGGCCTCGCGGCAGGCGTCGTCGTCGCTGATGCACAGCCCGGCCATGTTCACGCCCATGTCCGTGGGGGAGGCGTAGGGGGAGGCGCCCAGGATCTGCTCGAACAGGCGGCTGAGCACCGGGAAGATCTCGATGTCGCGGTTGTAGTTGACCGTCTGCTCGCCGTGGGCGGCCAGGTGGAAGTGGTCGATCATGTTCATGTCGTCCAGGTCCGCCGTGGCGGCCTCGTAGGCCACGTTCACCGGGTGGTCCAGCGGCAGGTTCCAGATCGGGAAGGTCTCGAACTTCGCATACCCGGAGGAGATGCCGCGCACGTGATCGTGGTAGAGCTGGGACAGGCAGGTGGCCATCTTGCCGGAGCCGGGGCCGGGGGCGGTGACCACCACCAGGTCGCGGCTGGTCTCCACGTACTCGTTGCGGCCGTAGCCCTCGGGGGAGACGATCCGGGCGACGTCGTGCGGGTAGCCGGCGATGGGGTAGTGCCGGTAGACGGGCAGGCCCAGCTTGATGAGCTTTAGCCTGAAGGCGGCGGCCTGCGGGTTGTCGTCGCTCCAGTGGGTGATCACCACGGAGCCGACGTGCAGGCCGTAGGCGCGAAACTCGTCCACGTGGCGCAGAACGTCGTCCTCGTAGGGGATGCCCAGGTCGGCGCGCACCTTGTTGCGGGCGAAGTCGGCGGCGTTGACCACCACCACGATCTCCACCTCGTCGGCCAGCTCGGCCAGCATGACGATCTTGTTGTCCGGGGTGAAGCCCGGCAGTACGCGGGAGGCGTGCATGTCGTCTACCAGCTTGCCGCCGAACTCGAGGTAGAGCTTGCCGCCGAACTGGGCTCGCCTCTCGGCGATGTGGCGGGACTGCAATTCGAGGTACTTCTCGCGGTCGAAGCCGATCCGGTGCATTCTTCCTCCCGTCGCTGGCGTCACCGCTCCCGCCGAGGGGCGGCGGGAAACGCCACCGCAGAATTGTAGCCAGCCTGGCGCGCTGGAAAGCCGCCGCGCCCCTGTGGCGGTGGACGCGCTAGCGGCGCATCAACCCGGCCTCGTAGGCGCGCACCACGGCCTGCACGCGGTCGCGCACCTCCAGTTTGGCCAGGACGTTGCCCACGTGGGTCTTGATGGTGGTGGAGGAGAGCACCAGGTGCTCGGCGATCTCGGCGTTGCTCATGCCCTGGGCGATCAGTTCCAGCACCTCGCGCTCGCGGGTGGTGAGGGACTCGATGCCCGGGTCCACGGTGGGGCCGCCGTCCGCGCCCTGCTCGGCGTGGCTGGGCAGCTGGCCGGCGAACATCTCCAGCATTCGGCGGGTGACGCGCGGGGAGACCACGGCCTCGCCGCTGGCGACGGTGCGGATGGCCTCGGCCAGTTCTGCCGGGCGGGTGTCCTTCAGCAGGAAGCCGGAGGCGCCGGCGCGCAGGCCGGCGAACGCGTACTCGTCCAGGTCGAAGGTGGTCAGGATGAGCACCTTGGTGGTGGGGAACTCGGCGGCGATCTGGGCGGTGGCGTCGATGCCGTTCATGCCGGGCATGCGCACGTCCATCAGCACCACGTCGGGGCGCAGCGAGCGGACCATGGAGATGGCGGTGGCGCCGTCTGCGGCCTCGCCGATCACCTCGATGCCGTCCTCGGCGTCCAGGACCATGCGAAAGCCCATGCGCATGAGTGACTGGTCGTCCACCAATAGCACGGTGATGTTCTCAGTCATCGCGGCATCATCCACGGGGTAACCTCGCTCTCGGCTTCGTTCCAGTGCATTATCGCGTTTACTTGCCAGCCGCCCTCGACCGGTCCAGCCTGCACACGTCCACGATAGACGGCTGCGCGCTCCTGCATCCCCACTAGGCCCTTGCCGGACCCGCGCATTGGGGTGGTTCCGGTGCCGGTCGCGTTGCGGACGGTGAGTTCCACGGTGCCGGTGGTGCGGGCCAGGCGCACCAGGATGTCCGGGCTGGTGGGGGCGTAGCGCAGGATGTTGGTCAGGGCCTCCTGGGTGATTCGGTAGAGGGCAAGCTGGAGGCCCTTGTCCTCGGGCAGGGGGCCGCCGCTGCGTTCGAAGCGCACGGGCAGGCCGGTGCCCCGGAACTGGGAGACCAGCTCGGCGAGGTCGTTCTCGGCGGGTGCCGGCCCCAGCGGGACGTCGGTGTCCGGTTGTTGGCCCAGGATGACGGCATGCTCCTGCTGGTTGGCCCGCTCCAGGATCGCCTGGTTTGCTTCGAGGCGCTGCTTGGACGACGTCTCGCCGGCCAGTTTCTCCCCGAGGCGGGCAAAGAGGCCGCCTATGCCCGGACGACGCTTCGCGGCAGCCGGCCCGGGCAGGGAGGCGGACAGCGTGGCCAGTGCCTCCGATTGGGCCAACTGGGTGGCAACTGGGGTGGTGGGGGCGCCCCGGGTGGCACCGCCAGCTGTCACGGTGGGGGCACCGCCCGCGCCGGGAGCGGCGCCAGTCCCGCCGCCCGCGATAGGGGCGGGTTGGGTGGTGGGCGTTAGCGCGGGGCGGGAAGTGCTGGGGGTGGCGGGCGCGGCAACGTCGGCCATCACGGGGGAGGGGGCGGTGGCGGGCTCGGTGCGCAGCACGCCGACCAGGCGGCGGGTGTCGGCCAGGGCGGCGCGGCCGGTGGAGGAGAGCTGCTC
The DNA here is from genome assembly GCF_058725725.1 of Buchananella sp. 103232. NCBI lineage: Bacteria > Bacillati > Actinomycetota > Actinomycetes > Actinomycetales > Actinomycetaceae > Buchananella > Buchananella sp. 103232. The sequence goes on from NZ_JBZXJM010000020.1 coordinate 5,900, forward strand.
GATCGCGGTGGCCGCCATCTTCGGATTGCGTTCCAGGTTGGCGGCGGCGCCGTCGGCCATCGTCACGATGATCGCCAGGGAGTGGGCCAGGACGTCGTGCATCTCGCGGGCGATGCGGGTGCGCTCCGCGGAGACGGCCAGCTGTTCGCGCTGGTCGCGCTCCAGGGCCAGGCGGGCGGCCAGGTGCTCCAACTGCAGCATGCGTAGTCGCTGCAGGCGCACGGATACGCCCAGCAGGGTGACGATGATTAGCGACATGGCGTACAGCAGCACCACGAACACGGTGGCCTTGGGGGTGTACTCGCGCAGGTAGGTGTCGATGGCGTACAGGCCGATCGCGAAGGCCGTGGCCGTCCAGGTCACCGCCAAGCGGTAGAGGGTGGCCACCGTGAACAGGGCGAGCGCCACCGCGCACAAGCTGATCAGGAAGGAATCGGGGCCCAGCGCGGAGGAGACCCACGGGCGGGGCAGCTCCTGCTGCGTGAGGCGGGAAACCAGGTCCACCACCACGGGCGGGATGGTGGTGGCCGCCAGCGCCACCAGCGGCAGCGTGCGGCGGATCGCCACGGCCAGCACGTAGGTCAGGATCAGGGCCAGATCTGCGGCCGGGTGGCTGTGTGCGGTGCCCTCCCCGCCCACGAACGGGGCGGAGGAGAACGACCACACCACCGCAGCCAACAGGGCGAAGCCCAGCGTCGTGACGGCGTCGGTCAGGGCCGCGTTGGCCGTCAGGCGCGAGAACCAGGTGTAGGCCTGGCTGGGCCAAGCTGCCGAGGCCGGGTCGGGGGCGGTCAACCAGCGCGGAATCTTCACTCTCACAGCCCTAATCATGCGGCCCGGCCGGGCGCTTTCGCACCCGGCCGGGCCAGCTTGCCTATCCAAGCGCGCAGGTTACGCGCCCGGGTTCCGCTTGGGGCAGGCGGCGGGCCCCGTTCGCCCGGGTTGGGCGGTAGGGCCCCTTTGCCTGGCTCAGGCGTCGCGGCGCTTGAACAGGATCGCGCCGGTGATCAGGGGCACCAGCACCCAGACCAGCAGGATCAGCAGGTTCTTGCCCACGCTTTCGCCGGCGATCATCGACATGCCGGCGTTGGCGGGCAGGTACTTGTCCAGCTTGCCCAGCGGCTCCCAGATGCGAGCCAGGAAGATGCCGGCGATCTGCAGGGCGATGATGAGCACGAACAGCTCCACCGCGACAACGGTGATGGCGCCCGCAGTGTGACGCAGCAGGAAGCCCAGGCCGGCGCCCATCATCGCCATCAGCAGGTGGAACAGGGCGGTCAGCAGCACGGTCTTGAGCGTGCCGGTGGTGAAGACCTCGATGTCACGGCTAGAGAGGAACAGGTGGAGGAACGGCAGCGTGAGCAGGTTGCCCACCAGGGAGATCAGCGCGGCGGAGACGCTGACCACCAGCACCTTGGCGGTGGACACCGGCCAGCGGCTGGGCACGGCCGCCAGGGTGGAACGGATCTGGCCGGTGGAGTACTCCGTGGTGACCGCCAGCACGCCCAGGGCGGCGGTGATCATCGCGACGAAGTAGGCCGGCAGCGAGAAGATGGCGCTGAGCATCGCCGGCGAGGCAGACATGTCAGCATCCAGCTGCGTGATGCCGAAGCCCATCAGCGAGCCCAAACCAATGGTTAGGACGATGCAGATGGCCGCCACCCAGTAGGTGGAGCGCAGGGACCACAGCTTGATGCGCTCGGAGCGCAGCACGCTGAACAGGCTCACGTTGGAGGTGCCGACTGCGCGCACGCGCTGCGCCGGGGCGGGCATGACCGGGGCGCCGGGGTGCATCGCGGGGCTTGCGGCGGGGGTGGGGGTGCTCATCGGGTCTCTCCCATCTTCACAGTGCGGTACTCGACCTGGTCCGCGGTCAATGTCAGGTAGGCGTCCTCCAGGGAGGCCTTCAGGGTGGTCAGCTCGTGCAGGGCAAGACCGTGCTGGGCGGCAAGCTCGCCCACGGCGGCGGCGTCCACTCCGGTGATGCGCAGGGTGCCGTCGCCGCTGTTGGAGACGGTGGCCCCGCTGTTGGCCAGGAGCTGGCCCAGCTCGCCCAGGCGCGGGGAGCGCACCTGCACGGAGGTGCTGGTCACGGCGGCGATCACGTCGTCCACCGGGCCCTGGGTGAGGATGCGTCCCTTGCCGATCACCAGCAGGTGGTCTGCGGTCTGGGCCATCTCGCTCATGAGGTGGGAGGAGACGAAGACGGTGCGTCCCTCGGCCGCCAGCGAGCGGCACATCTCACGCACCCAGCGCACGCCCTCGGGGTCAAGGCCGTTAACCGGCTCGTCGAAGATCAGCACCTGCGGGTCACCCAGCAGCGCTGCGGCGATGCCCAGGCGCTGCCCCATGCCCAGGGAGAAGCCGCCGGCGCGCTTCTTGGCGACCTCGGTCAGGCCGGTGATGGCCAGGACCTCGTCGACCCGGCGGGCGGGGATGTTGTTGGAGGCGGCCAGCGCACGCAGGTGCGAGCGGGCGCTGCGGCCGGGGTGGATGCCCTTGGCGTCCAGCAGCGCGCCCACCTGCTGGGCGGGGTTCTTGTGCTGCTGGAAAGGCTTGCCGTTGACGGTAACGGTGCCGGCGGTGGGGGAGTCCAGTCCCATGATCATGCGCATGGTGGTGGACTTGCCCGCGCCGTTGGGGCCCAGGAAGCCGGTGACGCACCCGGCTGGAATGGTGAAACTGACGTTGTCTACGGCGAGCTTGCTGCCGTAACGCTTGGTAAGGCCCTCTGCCTGAATCATTGTGGCTCCTTTCGGCTGCATCCAGGTTACGGCGAGAGCATCTGGCTCCCCTTCGACCGTGTGGTTGAAGTTGGAGCGGCGGGCTCGTGCGCTGTTCCGGGGTGGGACTCGTCCGCTGGTATGAGTTGGGTGCTGCCTACTGTGCTAGCGCCCCGCCGCCTTGTTACCGTTGGGGCAGATCTAGAACACAGGAGGGGTAATGACTAACCCGGTGCTGTCTAACAGCAGGATCTTTGGCGACAAGGCGCCCAGCCAGCCCGTGGCCGCGCAGGCGACGAATCAGGGCCAGTGGGCGCAGTATCAGGCCCCGGCGGGCTACCAGCAGCAGGGCGGCTTCCCTGCTCAGCCCAGCTACGGCGCGCCGGTGCAGGGTGGCTACCAGGGGCAGACGGGCTACGGCGCCCAGCAGGGCGTGCCGGGGTACGCGCAGCCGGCGATGGACGCGCACGCGGCCTACGCCGCGCAGCAGGCGGCTCAGCCCTACGCGGCCCAGCCCTACCTGGGGGCGCCGGCGTACGGCGCGCAGGCCGCGATGACCTACGAGGACGTCACGATGCGCACGGGCATGGCCCTGGGCGTCGTGGTGGTGGGTGCGGCGATTTCCTGGTCCCTGCTGGGCACCGGGATCGGCTACACCCTGATGATCGTCGGCTTGTTCGCGGGCATCGCCCTGGGTCTGGTGAACGCGTTCAAGCGCGAGCCCTCCCCGGCGCTGATCCTGTCTTACGCTGCGGCTGAGGGCCTGTTCCTGGGTGGTCTGTCCGCCTTCTTCGAGGCGACCTACCCGGGCGTGGTGATGCAGGCGGTGCTGGCCACGGTGATCACGTTCTCCGCGACGCTGCTGCTCTACCGCTCGGGCAAGGTGCGCGTCACCCCGAAGTTCCAGCGCTTCATGCTCATCGCGCTGATTTCGTACGCCGCTTTCTCCCTGGTCAACATGCTGCTGGTCTTCACCGGCGCGATCCAGAGCCCGTGGGGCGTGCGCGGCATCGAGGTCATGGGCATCCCGCTGGGCATCCTGGTCGGTGCGGCGGCGGTGCTGCTGGCGGTGTTCTCGCTCATCATGGACTTCGAGGCCATCGGCAAGGGCGTGGCGACCGGGGCTCCGCGCAAGTACGCGTGGAGCGCCGCCTTCGGCCTGCTGGTGACCCTGATCTGGCTCTACGTGGAGTTCCTGCGCATCCTGGCGATCTTGCGGGATAACTGAGTCTTCGCGTAGTCCCGGCTACCGGGGAGGGCCGCTCGCGGCCCTCCCCGGTGCTTCGTTCCGGGCCAGCCCCGGCGTGCGGCGTCGCGCGCAGCGGGGGCTGGGATGGCCCATAATCGACCTATCGCGCCGGGCAGTGGATCTGGCGCCCCACGACCTAGGAGCACAATGAGCACCAACATCACCGTTGCCGGCGAGTACGGCACCAAGCCCGCCCTGTCCTTCCCCGCCGGTCCGGCCCCGGAGGGCCTGCAGGTCGAGGTCCTGAAGGAGGGCGCGGGCGCCGTGGTCGAGGCCGGCGACACTATCGTCTGCCACTACCTGGGCCAGACCTGGGCAGGCAAGGTCTTCGACAACTCCTTCGACCGTGGCCAGCCCCTTTCCTTCATGATCGGCGTGGGCCAGGTCATTCGCGGCTGGGACGACGGCCTGGTGGGTCAGCGCGTCGGCTCCCGCGTGCTGCTGTCCATCCCGGCCGAGCTGGGTTACGGCGAGCGCGGCGTGCCGCAGGCCGGCATCGCCGGCGGTGCCACCCTGGTGTTCGTCACCGACATCGTGGGCGTGCTCTGACGCCCTCCAGCTAGACGCGGGCGCTCTAGGCGGCCGGACGTCTGCCGCTGACACCCGCTTTCGCCCCCCGGCGTTGCCCTCCCTGGTGAGGCTGCGCCGGGGGTTCCCGTTGCCCGACGTCCCTCCCGCCGCCCCGATCAACGCCCGCCCGGGCAGCGGCCCCGCTCCGGTTGGCAAGCGGCCACCAATGTGACGTTGCCGCCAGAGCCGCGCGGCGGGAGGGCGACGTCGGCCACCACAGACCCCCGCACTCGGGCGTGTCGCCACGAACCGGCAAATTCGCGCCATTGTGCGCCTCCCACTCCAATCCGACCGTCCCACCCGGCCCCCGCACTCGGGCGTGTCGCAGAGGGGGCGCGGGTGAAAACCGCGCAAATTCGCCAAAACCACGTGAGGCGGCTCACCGGCCGGGCGGCCACACTCGGCTTGCGCGGTGCCGGGCAGGCCTTGCTAGAGTTGCCGGGCCGGAAAGGGGCGTGAGGCGCCGGGCTACGCATCGCTGTAGCTCACCTCACTACCCGAGTTGCGCGAAAGGGCTGGATTCCCAAGCCCCTCGTGTGACAAAATTGTCCGGTTGCCTGATTTAGCTTCAGGTTTCATATAGACGTCCGGGCCTCGGGTTTCCCCGAGGACACAGGATTTCGGCCCCGCCACCAGGTGAAGCAACCGGCGGACGCAGCTTCTCAGTTGCGACACGCGCGGATGCGGGGGCCGGCTGGTAAGTAGAGAGGTAGATCGACGCCATGGCGGAACAGAAGATCCGCATCCGGCTCAAGTCGTACGACCACGAGGTCATCGACAGCTCGGCGCGCAAGATCGTCGAGACGGTAACCCGCGCGGGCGCGCGAGTCGTGGGCCCGGTGCCGCTGCCGACCGAGAAGAACGTGTTCGTTGTTATTCGGTCGCCGCACAAGTACAAGGACAGCCGTGAGCACTTCGAGCAGAGGACTCACAAGCGGCTGATCGACATCATCGAACCGACGCCGAAGGCCGTCGACTCGCTCATGCGTCTCGACCTGCCGGCTGAGGTCAACATCGAGATCAAGCTCTGAGGACTCCGATATGACTGCTACTTATCGCGACTCCATTAAGCGCAAGGCCGTTTTCGGCAAGAAGCTCGGCATGACCCAGGTGTGGGACGCTGACGGCCGTCTGGTTCCCGTCACCGTCGTCCAGGTCAGCCCCAACGTTGTCACCCAGGTCCGCAACGTCGAGACCGACGGCTACGCCGCCGTCCAGGTTGCCTTCGGTGACATCAACCCCCGCAAGGTGAACAAGCCGCTGACCGGCCACTTCGCCAAGGCCGACGTCGCCCCCCGCCGCCACCTCGCTGAGATCCGCACCGCGGACGCCAACGAGTACGCCGTGGGCCAGGAGCTGACCGTCGAGGTCTTCGAGACCGGCGCCAAGGTCGACGTGACCGGCACCAGCAAGGGCAAGGGCACCGCCGGTGTTATGAAGCGTCACGGCTTCGCCGGTGTTTCCGCCTCCCACGGTGCGCACCGCAACCACCGCAAGCCGGGCTCCATCGGCGCCTGCGCCACCCCGGGCCGCGTGTTCAAGGGCCTGCGCATGGCCGGCCGCATGGGCAACGCCCGTCGTACCGTCCAGAACCTGACCATCCACGCGGTGGACGCCGAGCGCGGCGTGCTGCTGGTGACCGGTGCCATCCCCGGCCCGAAGAACGGCGTGGTCATGGTCCGTACCGCTGTGAAGGGGGCATGAAATGACCACCCAGACCGTGGACATCCTCAACGCTGAGGGCAAGAAGGCCGGCACCGCCGAGCTGCCCGCCGCCATCTTCGACGTCGAGCCGAACATCCCGCTGATCCACCAGGTCGTGGTGGCCCAGCGCGCCGCTGCTCGCCAGGGCACCCACGCCGTGAAGAACCGCGCCGCGGTCTCCGGCGGTGGCCGCAAGCCCTACAAGCAGAAGGGCACCGGTAACGCTCGCCAGGGCTCCATCCGCGCCCCCCACTTCACCGGTGGTGGCGTGGTGCACGGCCCGCAGCCGCGCGACTACAGCCAGCGCACCCCCAAGAAGATGAAGGCCGCCGCCCTGCGTGGCGCCCTGTCTGACCGCGCTCGCAACGGCCGCGTTCACGTGGTGGAGAACTTCGGTGTCACCGACACCCCCTCCACCAAGGTCGCCAAGGCTGCTCTGCACAACATCACCGAGCGTCGCGCTCTGGTGGTGCTGGACCGCTCCGACTTCGCTTCCGCGCTGTCGCTGCGCAACCTGGCCGAGGTTCACCTGCTGTGGGCCGACCAGCTGAACACCTACGACGTGCTGGTTAACGAGGACGTCGTCTTCACCACCGAGGCGCTCGCTGCGTTCCTCGGTACCGACGAGGAGGGTGCCAAGTGAGCATCGAGTCCGCGAAGAACCCGCGCGACATCATCCTCGGCCCGGTCGTCTCGGAGAAGAGCTACGCGCTGATGGACGAGGGCAAGTACACCTTCCTGGTGGACCCGCGCTCGAACAAGACCGAGATCAAGATCGCGATCGAGAAGATTTTCGACGTCAAGGTGGAGTCCGTGAACACGGCCAACCGCCAGGGCAAGACCAGCCGGACCCGTTTCGGGGCTGGCCGCCGTAAGGACACCAAGCGAGCGATCGTCACGCTTCGTGAGGGCACCATCGACATCTTTGGCGAAGTCGCGCTCTGAGCGCGGCCGCTAACGAGATAGAGGATCGTTATGGGAATCCGTAAGTACAAGCCGACGACGCCCGGCCGCCGTGGCGCGTCCGTGGCCGACTTCGTTGAGATCACCCGCTCGGAGCCGGAGAAGTCGCTGGTTCGCCCGCTCTCCAAGACCGGTGGTCGCAACGCGTCTGGTCGTATCACCACTCGCCACAAGGGTGGCGGTCACAAGCGCGCCTACCGCGTGATCGACTTCCGTCGTCACGACAAGGACGGCGTGCCGGCCAAGGTCGCTCACATCGAGTACGACCCCAACCGCACCGCCCGCATCGCCCTCCTGCACTACGCGGACGGCGAGAAGCGCTATATCATCGCCCCCGCCAAGCTGCAGCAGGGTGACCGCATCGAGCAGGGCCCGGGTGCCGACATCAAGCCCGGCAACAACATGCCGCTGCGCAACATCCCGCTCGGTACCGTGATCCACGCTGTGGAGCTGCGTCCGGGTGGCGGGGCCAAGATCGCCCGTTCCGCCGGCGCCTCCGTGCAGCTGGTGGCCAAGGACGGCCCGTACGCCCAGCTGCGTATGCCGTCCGGCGAAATCCGCAACGTTGACGCTCGCTGCCGCGCCACCATCGGTGAGGTTGGCAACGCCGAGCAGTCCAACATCAACTGGGGTAAGGCCGGCCGTATGCGCTGGAAGGGCATCCGCCCGACCGTGCGTGGTGTGGTCATGAACCCGGTGGACCACCCGCACGGTGGTGGTGAGGGCCGCACCTCCGGTGGTCGTCACCCCGTGAGCCCGTGGGGTAAGCCCGAGGGTCGTACCCGCCGTCCGAACAAGCCGTCCGACAAGCTGATCGTGCGTCGTCGCAAGACCGGCAAGAACCGCTGAGGGGGATAACAGATGCCACGCAGCCTGAAGAAGGGTCCCTTCGTCGACGACCACCTGTACAAGAAGGTGGACGCTCAGAACGAGGCGGGTACCAAGAACGTCATCAAGACCTGGTCGCGCCGGTCGGTCATTACGCCCGACTTCCTCGGCCACACCTTCGCTGTGCACGACGGACGCAAGCACGTGCCCGTCTTCGTCACCGAGTCGATGGTGGGCCACAAGCTCGGCGAGTTTGCGCCGACCCGCACTTTCCGCGGGCACGAGAAGGACGACCGCAAGGGGCGTCGCCGCTAAGGCGCGCCGCTAGCTGAAAGAATGGGGCAGCACATGGAAGCCAAGGCGCAGGCGCGGTTCGTCCGCACCACGCCGATGAAGGCGCGCCGCATCGTGGACGTCGTCCGGGGCAAGCGCGTTGCAGAGGCAATTGACATTCTGCGTTTCGCACCGCAGCAGGCGGCCGAGGTCGTCCGCAAGGTGGTCGAGTCCGCAGCCGCCAACGCTCAGGTCAAGGCCGAGCGCGATGGCGAGAAGTTTGAGTACGACAAGCTGCGCATCGTCGCCGCTTTCGTCGACGAGGGCCCGACCCTCAAGCGGATCCGTCCGCGCGCCCAGGGTCGCGCGGGCCGCATCCTGAAGCGGACCAGCCACATCACCGTGGTGGTCGGCAACAACGAGGGGAAGGAGACCAAGTAATGGGTCAGAAGGTAAACCCCACCGGTTTCCGCCTGGGTATCACCACGTTCCACCGCTCCCGGTGGTTCGCCGACTCCACCAAGCCGGGTCAGCGCTACGCTGACTTCGTCAAGGAGGACGTCGCCATCCGCCGCCTCCTGGAGGAGGGCCTGGACCGCGCCGGTGTCGCCAAGGTCGACATCGAGCGCACCCGTGACCGCGTCCGCGTCGACCTGCACACCGCCCGCCCGGGCATCGTGATCGGTCGCCGTGGCGCCGAGGCGGACCGCCTGCGCGGCACGCTGGAGAAGCTCACGGGCAAGCAGGTGCAGCTGAACATCCTCGAGGTCAAGAACCCCGAGATCGAGGCTCAGCTCGTTGCTCAGGGCATCGCCGAGCAGCTGGCCTCCCGCGTTTCCTTCCGCCGCGCCATGCGCAAGGGCATGCAGTCCGCCATGCGCGCCGGTGCCAAGGGAATCCGTGTTCAGTGCTCCGGCCGTCTGGGCGGCGCTGAGATGAGCCGTTCCGAGTTCTACCGCGAGGGTCGCGTGCCGCTGCACACCCTACGCGCGAACATCGACTTCGGCTTCTACGAGGCTCGCACCACCTTCGGTCGCATCGGCGTGAAGGTGTGGATCTACAAGGGCGACCTCAACGAGAAGGAATTTGCCCGGGCCCAGGCCGAGGCCGCTCCGCGCGGTCGTGGCCGCGGTGAGCGCCGCGGTGGCCCGCGTCGCGACGGCGGACGTGGTCCGCGTCGTGACGAGGTAACGACGAACGACGCTCCGGCCGCCGCGCCGGTGGCCGACGCAGGAACGGAGGCCTGAGCCATGCTCATCCCCCGACGGACTAAGTTCCGCCGCCAGCACCGTCCGCACCGCACCGGTGCGGCCTCCGGTGGCACGCAGGTCAACTTCGGTGACTACGGCATCCAGGCCCTCGAGCCCGCCTACATCACCAACCGTCAGATCGAGGCCGCGCGTATCGCGATGACCCGCCACATCAAGCGTGGCGGTAAGGTCTGGATCACGATTTTCCCGGATCGCCCGCTCACCAAGAAGCCGGCCGAAACCCGTATGGGTTCCGGTAAGGGTTCCGTTGAGTGGTGGATCGCCAACGTCAAGCCCGGCCGCATCATGTTCGAGCTGGGTGGAGTTCCCGAGCCGCTGGCTCGCGAGGCCATGCGCCGCGCGCAGCACAAGCTCCCGATGAAGACTCGTTTTGTAGTTCGTGAGGGTGGTGACCGCTGATGATCGGTTCCAAGGGTCTGTCCCCCAAGGACCTCGACACCATGGACAACGAGCGTCTGGCGAAGGAGCTGGAGAAGGCAAAGGCTGAGCTGTTCAACCTGCGCTTCACCGCTGCTACCGGTCAGCTCGAGGACCACGGCCGTCTCAAGGCTGTACGCCGCGACATCGCCCGCATCTACACCATCGTGCACGAGCGTGAGCTCGGCATCCGTACCGCCCCGAGCGAGAAGTGAGCGAAATGTCTGAGAACACCGAGTCCACCGCCCCGGTGCGGGGCGAGCGTAAGGTTCGCCGCGGTTACGTGGTGAGCGACAAGATGAACAAGACCGTTGTGGTTGCCCTGGAGGACCGCGTGAAGCACTCCCTCTACGGCAAGGTCATGCGCCGCACCTCCAAGGTGAAGGCACACGACGAGCTCAACGAGTGCGGCGTGGGCGACCTCGTCCGCATCATGGAGACCCGCCCGCTCAGCGCGACCAAGCACTGGCGCGTGGTGGAGATCATCGAGAAGGCCAAGTAAGCTTCCTCAGTCCAGTATTTGTTCGGCAAGGCTCGGGAAACCGAGAACCGGCTCGACGACAGGAGTAAATACTCATGATCCAGCAGGAGTCGCGGCTCAAGGTCGCCGACAACACGGGTGCAAAGCAGCTGCTGTGCATCCGCGTGCTCGGCGGCTCTGGCCGGCGCTATGCCGGTATCGGCGACACGATCGTCGCCACCGTCAAGGACGCAATCCCTGGCGGCAACGTCAAGAAGGGCGACGTGGTCAAGGCCGTCGTCGTCCGTACCACCAAGGAGCGCCGTCGTCCCGACGGTTCCTACATCCGTTTCGACGAGAACGCGGCCGTCATTCTGAAGAACGACGGTGAGCCTCGCGGCACGCGCATCTTCGGCCCCGTCGGCCGCGAGCTGCGTGACAAGAAGTTCATGCGCATCGTCTCCCTGGCCCCGGAGGTGATCTGAACCCATGGCGAAGATCAAGAAGGGTGACCTGGTAGTGGTCATCGCTGGCCGCGACAAGGGCCAGCAGGGCCGCGTGCTCGAGGTCCGCCCCAAGGAGGACCGCGTGGTGGTCGAGGGCGTTGCCCGCGCCACCAAGCACGTCAAGGCTGGTCGCTCCCGCCAGGGCGCGACCCAGGGTGGAATCGAGACCATCGAGGCCCCGATCCACATCTCCAACGTGATGCTCGTTGACCCGAAGACCAAGAAGGGCACCCGGGTTGGCTACCGCATCGAGCAGGTTGAGCGCGATGGCCGCACCCGCGAGGTTCGCATCCGCGTTGCCAAGCGCAGCGGGAAGGACGTGAAGTGAGCGAGCAGACCATGCCTCGTCTGAAGGAGAAGTACCGCAGCGAGATCCTCGGCGCTCTGCGTGAGGAGTTCGGCCACGCCAACATCCACCAGGTTCCCGGTCTGACCAAGATCGTTGTGAACATGGGTGTGGGTGAGGCCGCTCGCGACGCCAAGATCCTGGAGGGCGCTATCCGCGACCTCACCGCGATCACCGGTCAGAAGCCGGCGGTCACCAAGGCCCGCAAGTCCATCGCGCAGTTCAAGCTGCGCGAGGGCCAGCCGATCGGCGCGCACGTCACGCTGCGCGGCGACCGCATGTGGGAATTCTTGGACCGTCTGCTGTCCCTGGCTCTGCCCCGTATTCGTGACTTCCGTGGCCTGTCCCCGAAGCACTTTGACGGCAACGGCAACTACACCTTCGGTCTCACGGAGCAGTCCATGTTCCACGAGATCGACCAGGACAAGATCGACCGCGTGCGCGGCATGGACATCACCATCGTCACGACCGCGAAGAACGACGACGAGGGCCGCAGCCTGCTGCGCCGCCTCGGCTTCCCGTTCAAGGAGAACTGACGATGGCGAAGACCGCACTGATCAACAAGGCGAACCGCAAGCCGAAGTTCGGCGTTCGTGCCTACACGCGCTGCCAGCGCTGTGGCCGTCCGCACTCGGTCTACCGCAAGTTCGGCCTGTGCCGTATCTGCCTGCGCGAGATGGCCCTTGCTGGCCAGCTCCCGGGCGTCACTAAGAGCAGCTGGTAACGACTACGCCGTAGGTCCTTCGGTGAAAAGCACCGCAGGAAACCGCGACGAGGAAGGGCATCCGCCCAATGACAATGACAGATCCCATTGCGGATATGCTCACGCGTCTGCGTAACGCCAACTCGGCTTACCACGACTCCGTGTCCATGCCGCACTCCAAGCTCAAGGCAGCGATCGCTCAGATCCTGCAGACCGAGGGTTACATCGCCAACTTCGTTGTCGAGGACGCCGAGGTCGGTAAGAAGCTCACGCTCAACCTGAAGTACGGTCAGCGTCGCGAGCGCGCCATCTCTGGCGTCAAGCGCGTGTCCAAGCCGGGTCTGCGCGTGTACGCGAAGTCCAGCAACCTGCCCAAGGTCCTGGGCGGCCTGGGCGTGGCCATCCTGTCCACGTCCTCTGGCCTCCTGACCGACCGCCAGGCAGCCGAGAAGGGTGTGGGTGGGGAAGTCCTCGCCTACATCTGGTAAGGGAGGTATAGGCATGTCTCGTATTGGCAAGCTGCCCATCGCCATCCCTGCTGGCGTGGACGTAAACATCAACGGCGCCGAGGTTGCGGTCAAGGGCCCCAAGGGCTCCCTGACCCACACCGTCGCCGCCCCCATCGTGGTGGCGATCGAGGACGGTAACGTCGTCGTGACCCGCCCGGACGACGAGCGCCTGTCTCGTTCTCTGCACGGCCTGACCCGCACCCTGATCGCCAACATGATCCAGGGCGTCACGGCCGGCTACGAGAAGAAGCTCGAGATCGTTGGTACCGGTTACCGCGTGATGGCCAAGGGCACCTCCCTCGAGTTCGCCCTGGGCTTCTCCCACCCGGTTGTCATCGAGCCGCCGGCGGGCATCACCTTCACGGTTGAGGGCCCGAACAAGTTCACCGTTGCTGGTATCGACAAGCAGCTGGTGGGCGAGGTCGCCGCGAACATTCGCAAGATCCGCAAGCCTGAGCCCTACAAGGGCAAGGGTGTGCGCTACGCCGGCGAGCAGGTCAAGCGCAAGGTCGGAAAGGCTGGTAAGTGATGGCTATCTCGATCAAGGGCAAGGGCAAGGCGGTTGCGCGCAAGCGCCGTCACCTGCGTCTGCGCAAGCGCATCGTTGGTACTGCCGAGCGTCCCCGCCTGGTTGTCACCCGCTCCAACCGTCACATGGTTGCGCAGCTGGTGGACGACACCGTGGGCCGCACCATTGTCTCCGCTTCCACCCTCGAGGCCGAGCTGCGCTCTGTCGAGGGCAAGAAGGTGGACAAGTCCCGCAAGGTCGGCGAGCTGATCGCCGAGCGCGCCAAGGCTGCCGGGGTCGAGACCTGCGTGTTCGACCGTGGCGGTAACAAGTACCACGGCCGAGTCGCCGCAGTCGCCGATGGCGCCCGCGACGGCGGTCTGACCCTGTGACGAGCGCGACCCAGGAAAGCAGAGGAACAGATATGGCTGCACCGCAGCGAGGTAGGGCCGGAGCTGCCGGCTCGAACGAGGCTCGCGAGGGTCGTGACTCCGAGCGTCGGGGTCGTCGCGACGAGCGTCGTGACTCCAACCGTCGGAATGACCGTCCCGAGCGCGACCAGTTCATTGAGCGCGTCGTGACGATCAACCGCGTCTCCAAGGTGGTCAAGGGTGGACGTCGGTTCTCCTTCACCGCCCTGGTCGTTGTGGGCGACGGCGATGGCACCATCGGCGTCGGCTACGGCAAGGCAAAGGAAGTTCCCGCGGCGATCGCCAAGGGTGTCGAGGAGGCGAAGAAGAACTTCTTCCGCATCCCGCTGGTCCGCAAGACCATCCCGCACCTGGTGCAGGGTGAGGACGCCGCTGGTGTGGTGCTCCTGCGCCCCGCTTCCCCGGGTACCGGTGTTATCGCCGGTGGTCCGGTGCGTGCGGTGCTGGAGTGCGCCGGCGTGCACGACATCCTGAGCAAGTCGCTCGGGTCCTCCAACGCAATCAACATCGTCCACGCTACTGTGGCTGCCCTCAAGCAGCTGGAGCAGCCGGAGGCCGTGGCGGCTCGCCGTGGCCTGCCCCTGGAGTACGTGGCCCCGGCCGCGCTCCTGCGGGCCCGCGCCGAGGGCGAGGCTGAGAAGCGTGAGGCCAAGGAGAAGGCTGAGGCTGAGGCCGCAGCCGGAGGGGTCGGTGCGTGATGGCACAGCTCAAGATCACCCAGAAGAAGTCGGGCATCGGCGGTAAGGACTACCAGCGTGAGACGCTGCGTACCCTGGGCCTGCGCAAGATCGGTCAGAGCACCGTTCGCCAGGACACCCCGACCGTGCGCGGCATGATCGCCACGGTGGCCCACCTGGTCACCGTCGAGGAGGTCGACTGATTATGGCGAAGTCCGAAGAGACCGTCGAGGAGACCCGCGGCACGGGCAAGATCCTGCGCGTCCACCACCTGCGTCCCGCTCCGGGCGCCAAGACCGAGCGCACCCGCGTCGGTCGTGGTGAGGGAAGCAAGGGTAAGACCGCTGGTCGTGGTACCAAGGGCACCAAGGCTCGCTACCAGGTTCCCGCAGGGTTCGAGGGTGGCCAGATGCCGATGCACATGCGTCTGCCCAAGCTGCGCGGCTTCAAGAACCCGTTCCGCGTGGAGTACCAGGTTGTCAACCTGGACAAGATCTCCGCTCTCTTCCCCGAGGGCGGCAAGGTCGACGTCGAGGCCCTGATCGAGGCCGGCGCGGTTCGCCGTGGCCACCCCGTCAAGGTGCTCGGCACCGGCGAGATCACCGTGAAGGTGGAGCTCGTTGTGGACGCCTGGTCTGCCTCCGCTAAGGAGAAGGTCGAGGCGGCCGGCGGCAGCATCGCTGCCGAGTGATTCGCAGTGCGGGCGGTCCGGTGAGAAACCGGGCCGCCCGCACGGCGTGAAGCCCCGGGATTAAGTCCAGGGCTGACAGGGCCACAACTCGGCCCGAAACCTAATGATTTAATCTAGAAATGCCGCCCGGCGGGCTATCGGCCCGCGGACCCGCGCGATGAAGCGTGTAAGGTTTGGGCGTTACCCAAGCGCCCTGCGGGCGCCTGCCCCCGAGGAGGAAGTTTGCTTACCGCATTTGTCCAGGCGTTCCGCACGCCGGATCTGCGACGCAAGCTGTTGTTCACGCTGGCGCTGATGGCGGTGTTCCGCCTCGGCTCCTACATCCCGACGCCGGGCGTGAGCTACAAGAACGTTCAGCTTTGCTACGCCAACCAGCAGAGCTCGGGCTTGCTCGATCTGGCCAACATCTTCTCCGGCGGCGCTCTGCTGCAGCTCTCCGTCTTCGCGCTGGGCATCATGCCGTACATCACGGCCTCGATCATCATCCAGCTGCTGCGCGTGGCGATCCCGCGCTTTGAGGACCTGCACAAGGAGGGGCAGGCCGGTCAGGCCAAGCTGACGCAGTACACCCGCTACCTGACCATCGGTCTGGCGGTGCTGCAGTCCACGGTCATGATCACACTGGCCCGCACCGGTCGCCTGTTCGCCGGCTGCCACCACGACATCGTGCCCAACGAGTCCGTGTGGGCACTGCTGCTGATGATCGTGACGATGACCGCGGGCACCGGCCTGATCATGTGGCTGGGTGAGGTCATCACCGAGCGCGGCATCGGTAACGGCATGTCCCTGCTGATCTTCACCTCCATCGTGGCCGGCTTCCCGGGCTCGATGTGGGCGATCGCCCAGTCCAACAACGGCTGGACCAAGTTCTTCGTCATGCTGGCGATGGTCCTGATCATCACCCTGGCCGTGGTCTACGTGGAGCAGTCCCAGCGCCGCGTCCCGGTCCAGTACGCCAAGCGCATGGTGGGCCGCCGCCTGCTGGGTGGCACCACCACCTACATCCCGATCAAGATCAACATGGCGAACGTTATCCCCGTCATCTTCGCCTCCTCGATCCTGGCGCTGCCCGGCCTGGCCGTGCAGTTCGCCCAGCCCACCTCCGCTTGGGCGATCTGGATCCAGACGCACTTCCAGCACCAGTCCTGGGTCTACCTGACCCTGTACGGCCTGCTGGTCCTGTTCTTCACCTTCTTCTACACGGCCATCACCTTCAACCCGGAGGAAGTGGCTGACAACATGAAGAAGTACGGCGGATTCATCCCGGGCATCCGCGCCGGCCGTCCCACCGCTAACTTCCTGCGCTACGTGGTCAACCGCATCACGACCGCTGGATCTCTGTACCTGCTGATCATCGCGCTCACGCCGACCATCATCATGAACCTGATGGGTATTCAGCAGCTGCCGTTCGGTGGAACCACCATCCTCATCATCGTGGGTGTCGGTTTGCAGACGGTGAAGGAAATCAACTCTCAGCTGCAGCAGCGGCACTACGAAGGATTCCTGGCATGACCCGACTCGTAATTCTTGGCCCCCCGGGGGCCGGCAAGGGCACTCAGGCGGCGCGCATCGCGGCCGAGCTGAACATCCCGGCGATCTCCACCGGTGAGATCTTCCGCTCCAACGTGGCGCAGGGCACCGAGCTGGGCAAGCGCGCCCAGCAGTACATGGAGGCCGGCGAGTACGTTCCGGACGAGGTGACCAACCTGATGGTGGACGCCCGCCTGCAGGCGCCGGACGCCGCAGAGGGCTTCCTGCTGGACGGCTACCCGCGCACCGCGGACCAGGTGGTTGAGCTGGACAAGATGCTCTCCTCCCGAGGCCTGGGCCTGGACGCCGTGGTGGAGCTGACGGCCGACACCGACGAGGTGGTTGCTCGCCTGCTCAACCGCGCCACCGAGCAGGGCCGCGCGGATGACACCGAGCCGGTGATCCGCCGCCGCCTGGAGGTCTACGCGGAGCAGACCGCGCCGCTGGCCGCCGCCTACCGCGAGCGTGGCCTGCTGGTGCAGGTTGACGGCATGGGCGACATCGACGAGATCACTGAGCGCCTGCTCGCCGCGATCCGCGACGCCCTCACCGACGACCCGGTTGGCGCCTGAGTGCGGCTGACGGGTAAGCGACACAAGCTCCTGGGCGACCGGGAGCTTGTGCATATGCGCCGAGCCGGCCTGGTGGTGGCCGCGATTCACGCCGCGCTGCGTGAGGCGGTGGCCCCCGGCAGGACTACCGCCGAGATGGACGAGGTCTCCGCCGCCGCGATCGAGGCGGCCGGGGCCCGCTCCAACTTCAAGGGCTACCACGGCTTCCCGGCCACCGTGTGCATCTCCGTTAACGAGGAGATCGTGCACGGCATCCCCGGCAAGCGCGTCCTGAAGGAAGGCGACGTGGTCTCGTTCGACTGCGGTGCCTACGTGACGGACGAGATCGGCCGCCAGTGGCACTCCGACGCATGCTTCACCACGATTGTCGGTGGACTGGAGAGCGGGTCCGTGGAGGACCGTGCGCTGTTGATGGCCACGGAGGAGGCCCGGGACGCAGCCATTGCCGCCGTTGCCCGCAACGCCGCGAAGAACGCTGCACACGTGGGTGACGTGGGCGACGCCGTGGAGAACGTGATCAGCCGCTGGATGGGTAAGACCGGACACGAGTACGGCATCCCGGAGGAGTTCACGGGGCACGGCATCGGCAACGTGCTGCACGACGAGCCCGAGATCCTCAACTACCGCACCCGGTCGCGCGGCCCGCGCCTGCGCCCCGGACAGGTGATCTGCATCGAGCCGATGCTGACGATCGGGAGCGGGGAGAACAAGACGCTGGCCGACGGCTGGACGGCCGTGACCCGCGATGGTTCCCGCGCCGCCCACTTCGAGCACACCGTGGCCATCATGGACGGGGGAGTGTGGGTGCTGACCGCGCCCGACGGGGGAGAGGCGCTCCTTGCCCCCTACGGCCTGAAGCCGGTCACCCTCCCCACCGACTAGCCACCGCCCTCAGGTCAGGGACATGGTTCCGGCCCGGCACTGCGCAGTTTGTGCGCGGGCCGGGCCCGAACCCTTAGCCGCCCCCCGCGTGGGCCTGCATAGGTGTACGACGCTCCGCCCGCCGCCCGGTGAGGGCGAACCGGTTGGAGGCGGGCCCTTTCGGGGTACTCCCACGCGAGGATGCACCGGTTGCGGCCAGGAGCCTAGGGTGGAGGAGCCCGGTCGAGCGGCGCGAGCGAAGCGGGCGCTTTCCAGGGGGACTAACGGCGCGGTGCCGTGCGGTGCGCTGCGCTTCGGCGCGGCGTGCTGCGGTGCGCCGCCGGGGCTCAGTGCCGAATCTCGACGTTTGGCGCTTCAACTAGACGAATGGCAGTGAATCTAGACGATAACCCGGCCCGGAACGTCGAGCTGAAGGCCCGAACGTCGAGTTGAGGGAGCGAACGTCGAGTTGAGCACCCGAACACCGAATTCACCGCCGGGCGGCGTGGCGCACGGGGCGGCCGGGCGGCAACGTCGGACAATCCGGGCCCGGCGTGGGCGGACTCACGCGCCACCGGCCGGCAAAGGCCTAGAAGCGAGGCCGAAAAGCACGTATGCTTGCACGTCGGACGTGCGCCACCTTTGCCGCAGCCTGCCCGGAAAGCAGGCCAAGCAAACCAACGGGTGGCGCGGGGGAGCCCCTTCGGGGCGCCTCAAGTTCAGTCGAGAAGTGAGGAACCTGGTTCATCCATGGCCAAGAAGGATGGCGTTATCGAAGTAGAGGGCACCGTCGTTGAGGCGCTGCCCAACGCGATGTTCCGCGTCCAGCTGCAGAACGATCACGTGGTCCTGGCTCACATCTCGGGCAAGATGCGTCAGCACTACATCCGCATCCTCCCCGAGGACCGCGTGGTCGTAGAGCTGAGCCCGTACGACCTGTCGCGCGGGCGCATCGTCTACCGCTACAAGTAGAACCCAGTACGCCGCCGTGAGGTGGCGAGAGGAAAACACCCATGAAGGTCCAGCCGAGCGTTAAGCCGATTTGCGACAAGTGCAAGGTCATTCGTCGCCACGGCCGCGTCATGGTTATCTGCGATAACCAGCGGCACAAGCAGCGCCAGGGCTAATCCCTGCGCGACGCATCGTCAGTTATTGACAAAGCGTCCTTCCACCAAACCCCCGGACTCGGAGGCCGGGGCCGGCAATAAGGCCGGAAGGAAGGGCGACGGCCTCCGAACACCACAGGAGAAAAAGTGGCACGTCTTGTTGGCGTTGACCTCCCCCGCGAGAAGCGGCTCGAGGTTGCGCTCACCTACATCTACGGCGTTGGCCGTCACCACGCCAAGGAGGCCCTCGCGGCCACCGGTATCAGCCCTGACCTGCGCGTCAAGGACATGACTGACGACGACCTCGTCGCGCTGCGCGACTTCATCGAGGCCAACTACAAGGTGGAGGGTGACCTGCGCCGTGAGGTGGCTGCCGACATTCGCCGCAAGGTCGAGATCGGCTCCTACCAGGGTCTGCGTCACCGTCGCGGCCTGCCCGTGCACGGCCAGCGCACCAAGACCAACGCGCGCACCCGCAAGGGCCCCAAGCGCACCGTGGCCGGTAAGAAGAAGGCCAAGTAGTAGGCGAGCCTAGGCTCGCATCGACGACCTCGAAAGCAGGATAGAAATGCCCCCCAAGTCTCGTATGGCTGGCGCGCGTAAGCCGCGCCGCAAGGACCGGAAGAACGTTTCCCACGGTCACGCCTACATCAAGTCCACCTTCAACAACACCATCGTGTCCATCACGGACCCGACCGGTGCGGTGATCTCCTGGGCCTCCTCCGGCCAGGTGGGTTTCAAGGGCTCCCGTAAGTCCACCCCCTTCGCCGCCCAGCTGGCCGCCGAGGCCGCTGCCCGCCGCGCCCAGGAGCACGGCATGAAGAAGGTTGACGTCTTCGTCAAGGGTCCCGGCTCCGGCCGCGAGACCGCGATCCGCTCCCTGCAGGCCACCGGCCTGGAGGTCGGCTCCATCAAGGACGTCACCCCTCAGGCTCACAACGGCTGCCGCCCCCCGAAGCGTCGCCGCGTTTGATCTTTTCCGGTGCGGCGGCCCGGCAATTGGGCCGCCGCACCAACCCAGCTTCACGCAAAAGCGTGAAGCCTCCCCCGGCGTCATATAGCGGATGCCGATAGGAAAGGAACCCCATTGCAGATTTCGCACCGCCCGGTACTGTCCGAGGAAGTTATCTCCGAGCACCGTTCCCGGTTCTACATTGAGCCGCTGGAGCCGGGCTTCGGCTACACCCTGGGCAACTCCCTGCGCCGCACGCTGCTGTCGTCCATCCCGGGCGCCGCAGTCACGTCGATCCGCATCGACGGCGTGCCGCACGAGTTCCGCACCATCCCTGGTGTGAAGGAAGACGTCACCGAGATCATCCTGAACATCAAGGACATCGTGCTCTCCTCCGAGGTGGACGAGCCCGTGGTCATGTACCTGCGCAAGCAGGGCCCGGGCGAGGTCACCGCTGGTGACATCACCCCGCCGGCGGGCGTGGAGGTCCACAACACCGACCTGCACATTGCGACTCTGAACGAGAAGGGCAAGCTCGAGATCGAGCTGACCGTGGAGCGTGGCCGCGGCTACGTTTCCGCCGCTCAGAACAAGGACGAGAACGCGGAGATCTCCCGCATTCCGATCGACTCGATCTACAGCCCGGTCCTCAAGGTGACCTACAAGGTTGAGGCCACCCGTGTGGAGCAGCGCACCGACTTCGATCGTCTGGTGCTGGACGTGGAGACCAAGGAATCCATCCTCCCGCGCGACGCCGTTGCCTCCGCCGGCACCACCCTCGTCGAGCTCTTCGGCCTGGCCCGTGAGCTCAACGTGGAGGCCGAGGGCATCGACCTGGGCTCGTCCCCGGCCGACGCCGCCCTCGCTGCCGACCTGGCCCTGCCGATCGAGGACCTGAACCTGATCGCCCGTTCCTACAACTGCCTCAAGCGCGAGGGCATCCACACCGTGGGTGAGCTCGTTGCCCGCTCCGAGGCGGACCTGCTTGACATCCGCAACTTCGGCGCCAAGTCGATTGACGAGATCAAGAAGACCCTGGCTGGCCTGGGCCTCGCCCTGAAGGACAGCCACCTGGAGTCGCCGGTTAGCGAGGACCCGTTCGCGGGCAACCTCTCCTTCAGCGACGAGTTCAACAACTAACCGGCACGCCCCGGAAATCTAGGAGACATCATGCCTAAGCCCACTAAGGGTCCTCGCCTGGGTGGTTCCCCGGCGCACGAGCGTCACATGCTCGCCAACCTCGCCAAGTCTCTCTTCGAGCACGGCGCCATCACCACGACCGAGGTGCGCGCCAAGCGCCTGCGCCCCTTCGCTGAGCGTCTGATCAGCAAGGCCCGTCGTGGCGACCTGCACGCACGTCGCACCGTGCTGAAGGTCATCACCGACCGCGGCGTTGTTGCCAAGCTGTTCGAGGAGATCGCCCCGGCGATCGACCCGGACCGCAAGGGCGGCTACACCCGCATCATCAAGCTCGGTCAGCGTCGCGGCGACGCCGCCCCCACCGCCCAGATCTCCCTGGTGACGGAGAAGCTGGCCAAGCGTGAGGTCGTGCGCGAGGCCGAGGCCGTCGCCAAGGCCGCCGACGCCAAGGTGGAGGCCGCCGAGGCCGAGACCAAGTCCGAGGACTGATCCGGCGGCGCGGGCGCGGCTCAAGCCGCGCCCGGCGCACCCAAAAGCGGGGCGGGAGAGTGGGAAACCACCCTCCCGCCCCGCTTTTGCGCGCGAGCAGCCGGGACTTACTCCGAGTCCTCCGGCGGCGCCGGGTACAGCTCCGCCAGGTCATCGAGAGCCTGGCCCTCGTCAGGGATCTTGCCGTCCAGGAACTCGTACAGCTGCAGGGAGGTGGAGATGCCGCAAGACAGCAGCGTGGAGAGCTGCTGGTCGGTCACGCCCTGCTCCAGGTCCGTGATGTGCTCGGCCGTCACGCGCAGCTGGTCACCGTCGATGCGCGAGACGTAACACATCGGGAAAATGCGGTCCCGGCACCACTCGTTCAGGGCCTCCAGCAGCGGGTAGTGCGCCTTGAGGGGCTTGGTGTGCTGCCAGCGGGAGCGGATCACCAGCACCTCGTTGTACTTACCGGTGATCTGGATCATGAACGGGGAGGAGTCGAAGCCGGTGAGCAGGTCACCGTCCTCGTCGACCTCGTAGCGGTAGTCCTCCGCCTTGAAGTAGGCCTCGACGCGCTGCATGGTCACCGGGCCCAGCGTGAGTGCGTCGACCGGGTCCAGCGCGCCCCCCTCTGCCTCGTCCCCACCAGCCACTGCCAGACCGCCGGCGCCGGCCGCAGCGGGGCCGGGCGTCACGGGCGGGGCGGCCTGGAGGTCGGCGTCGTCCGTGTACGGCTCCTGCTCCGGCTCCTGATCCTTCGACTTGCCGCCGAACAGGGAAGAAAAGAAAGACATTGCGGCCTCCTAGTTGTCGAAGCGGGTGTCGGGGAAGTGGCTGTCCAGTTCGCTAAAGAGCTGCATCGCGGTGCCCACGCCGCAGTCCACCAGCTGCTTGAGCTGCAGGTCACTGACGCCGTGCTCGAAGTCGATGGAGACCTCCGTGTGCACCTCCACGGTGCCGTTGTCCCGCGAGACCAGGTAGGCCTTGGGCCAGAAGTGGTGGGCGCACCAGTTGTTGATCACATCCAGCAGGCGGTAGCGCGCGGTGGCCGGCGCGGACACGTTCCACTGCCCGCGCACGGTGCAGATGTAGTTGCCGCCGCCATTGCCGAGGATCAGGAAGCGGTTGCGCCCGAAGTAGGCGTAGACGTCACCGTCGCTGTCCACCTGGTACGAGTAGCCCTCCCGCTCCATGTGGGCGGCCAGGCGGGCGCGACTAAATGGCTTGATGTCGTTGTCCCCAGGCAGGGGGTTTTCAAACGTGGTGTGTTCGCTCACGCTGATTCCTTCCGTGTGACTGCTCCCAACTTTAGGGCGTGGGCCACACTTCGCGGCGGCCAGCGGAGGTGCTTTCGCCGCGCGCCGAACCTTCGCGCCCCGCCCCGTGGCGGCCCGGTGGGGTGGGGTGCGAGGCGCCTAGGCTGAGGGGGTGGAAAAGACTGCGCGCGTGATGCTTCGGATCGCCTACAACGGGGCGGGTTTCGCCGGGTGGGCCACCCAGCCGGGCCTGCGCACCGTGCAGGGGGAGTTGGAGGCGGCGTTGGCCACCGTGCTGCGCCTGGACTCCGCCCGCCTGACGGTCGCCGGCCGCACCGATGCCGGGGTGCACGCCCGGGGCCAGGTGGCGCACGTGGACGTGCCGGTGGAGACGCTTGCCGCCGCGCCCGGCCGCTCAGACCGCCCCCCGCTGGTTGCCCTGCGCCACCGCCTGAACGCCGTGCTGCAACGGGCCAGCGGTGGGCAGGCGGACGTGGTGGTGGCCGACGTTGCCGCCGCGCCGCCCGGATTCGACGCCCGCTTTTCCGCGAGCTGGCGGCGCTACACCTACCGGATCAGCGACCACGACTCCACGCGCGACCCCCTGCGCGGAGACGTCACCTGGGTGCGGGCGCGCAGCGGGGAACTGGACGTGGCCGCGATGGACGCCGCCGCCCGCTTGCTGCTGGGCGAGCACGACTTCCTGGCCTACTGCAAGCCCCGCGAGGGGGCCACCACGATCCGCACCCTGCTCGACTTCGGCTGGCAGCGGCCCACCGAGGGCGCCGACGCCGGCCTCGTGGTGGCCGGCGTGTGCGCCGACGCCTTCTGCCACTCCATGGTCCGCTCCCTGGTGGGCGCGTCCCTGGCCGTGGGGGAGGGGCGACGCCCCATCGAGTGGCCCGCCCAGCTGCTCGCCGACGCCCAGCGCACCTCCCACATCACCGTCGCACCCGCCCAGGGGCTCACTCTGGAGGAGGTGGCCTACCCGGCCGACCACCTGCTGGCCGAGCGCGCCGAACAGGCCCGCGCCACCCGGGGCGAGGTGTGGGGCGGCGCCCGCTAGAGCTGGGCCGGGCGATAGGGCGAGGCGGCGGGTGGAACGTCGGCCATCCACAGACGCGGAAGCAGGCCGGGCGGCGGGGCGAGGCGGCGGGCGGGACGTCGGCCACCACCACGCTCCCCGAAACGCGGCCACGACGCGCGCACGGCCCCCAAGCTGTGGGCAAACAAACAGAACAGGTCCAATCCCTACCTTTGACCGGGCGGGCACAAATTAGTAACCTAGTTGCCGTTGTCCGCTCCCGTTCACAACCGGCGCTCCCACTCGCCGAAGCCCCAGGGAAGCGGCCCAGCCCATGTCCACGGCGGAACTTCCATACCCCTTGGGTATCTAAGGCCCGCCGCCGAAACGAAACGAAGGCAACGCCCGTGCGCACCTTTACTCCGAAGCCCGGCGACATCGACCGCAAGTGGTACGTCATCGACGCCACCGATGTTGTGCTCGGCCGACTCGCGGCCCAGGTCGCGAACCTGCTCCGTGGGAAGCACAAGCCGACCTTTGCCCCGCACGTTGACACCGGCGACTACGTCGTCATCGTCAACGCGGACAAGGTTGTTCTCACCCGTGGCAAGGCGGACAAGAAGTTCGCCTACCGTCACAGCAACTACCCCGGTGGTCTGACCGCCGTTTCCTACCGCGACCTGCTCGCCACGCGCCCCGAGCGCGCGATCGAGAAGGCCGTGCGCGGCATGATTCCGCACAACCGCCTTGGCCGTGAGCAGCTCAAGAAGCTGAAGATCTACGTGGGTGGCGAGCACCCCCACGCCGCTCAGCAGCCCGAGGTTTTCACCATCGACCAGGTCGCCCAGTAAGCGGCTACCTAGCAGGATTTGAGGAATAACGTGGCAGACACGACCACTGAGTTCGACGAGTTCGACGCTCCGGCGAGCTACACCACCGAGACCGAGGTTCCGGCCGCTGGCCTGGGCAAGTCCATCACCGCCCCCGGCTCCGCCCTGGGTCGCCGCAAGGAGGCTGTTGCCCGCGTTCGCCTGGTGCCCGGCACCGGCGAGTGGAAGCTCAACGGCCGCACCCTGGAGGACTACTTCCCGAACAAGCTGCACCAGCAGCTGGTGCGCTCCCCGTTCACCATCCTGGACCTCGAGGGCCGCTTCGACGTGATCGCCCGCATCAACGGTGGTGGCATCTCCGGCCAGGCCGGCGCCCTGCGCCTGGGCATCGCCCGCGCCCTGAACGAGATCGACGTTGAGGCTAACCGCCCGACCCTGAAGAAGGCCGGTTTCCTCACCCGCGACGCTCGCGCGATCGAGCGCAAGAAGGCCGGTCTCAAGAAGGCCCGCAAGGCCCCGCAGTACTCCAAGCGTTGATCTTGGCTGCATAAGACGGCCCCTGGTCGTCAACGGGTGGTGCCCCGCCGATTGCTCGGTTGGGGCACCGCCCCTTTTTGTGTCCCCGCAGTGGGTGGGAGGGGGCGTGGGCTGGGTCGGTGTGCGGGCGCGGTGGGTGTGCCGGGCGCGGTGGGTGTGCGGGGCGTGGTGGGTGTGCGCGGTCCGGCAGGCTTCCCCCGAGCGTACAAGCGTGCGGTCGGGGTACATGCGACCGCTCGGGGGCGTGGCGCCGGTCGGTCGGATGTACCCCGTTGCAGCATTTGCGAGCTTGGGGGGGCCGGGGATGGGCGCAGGTGCTCGCCGCGGGTGCTGGCGCGCGCAAACGGTTGAGGGCTTAGTACACCTCTCGTAGGGTTGGTGCACCTCTCGTGGGCTTAGTGAACCAGTCGTAGGCTTACCCGGCCGGGTAACCCCTCAATCGGTGCACCAAAAGCTCAACAGCTGCACCAAGAGCTCAATAGGTCGGGAAACCCTACAACCGTTTGCGCAACGCCGGCCGGCCCGGCCCCGGCGAGGCGGGGCCGGGGGCGCGGGCGGGAGCGGCGGGCTGCCCCTGAGCGTACAAGCGTGCGGTCGGATGTACCCCCTTGCAGCATTTGCGAGCCTTTGTTGCTGAAGCGGCGCACGAAAAACGTCTATGGGTCCCAAGAGACTCGTTG